>JAYSUY010000326.1:0-15772 GCA_043718855.1 Saprospiraceae bacterium
CTTCGGCTGGCCGTCGGGGCTGAACCACGAGAACCGCAGGGTGCCTTCGGCGGCAGACTTGTCGCCTACGCCCCAGCCCGGCGCGTCCGCGCTGAGGTAAGTAAGGGCAGAGGCATCGAATTGAAGCCCAAACTGAACGCTGCCCAACTGCTCGAACCGCTCGACGCGAAGGGTCAGCAGCAGGTTGTCGCCGTCGCGGGCCGGGTCGGCTACGAGTTGGAGCGTCGGTATATCGAAGCCTTCTCCGGCAGGCTTGTTTTGCGGGTCGGCACTGGTCACGATGTCGCCGACTTTGATGCCAGTGAAGTTAATCACCGCGTCTTTTTTTGCCCCGATGAGGGCGGTGTCGGCAGGGTAGGGGAACACGTTGCTGACTGTGAAAGCGGCGGGCAAAACGTGGCCAGCGGTGTGGAACACCCAGGAGGTGTTGTTGGGGAAAGCGGTAATTTTTTCCAAAAAAACAGACTGTATGATGAGGAGGTCGTTGGAAGAGAACAGTTTGTTGTTGTTCGCGTCGCCTGCGATGACCTGCTGGCCAGAGTTGAACTCCGGGGGCTTGAAGCCGAGCAGCCAACGCTGGCCTACAAGCAGATCGAAGGACGTAATGCCGTTTTTTGGGTTGATGTCTTTGGCGGGCTTCACGGTGAAATTGCTGCCGTGCGGCACGTTTTTGAAGGTGTAAGTGCCAGTCGCGCCGGTCACTTCGCTCAGCAGAAAATCTACGCCGTTTTTGTCTTTCCCTTCCAGCGTGACGATGGCTTGCCCCACGGGTTTGCCCAAGCGGTCGAGTATGGTGCCGCTCACGGTGTAGCCTGCTAAGATTTTGGCCTGCCCCTCCACCACGAGGTGCGGGGTGAGGCTGAAACTGCCGCACACGACTTCGATGACGCTCCCTGCGGGCGCGGTGATGGTGACGGGCGTGGAGTCGCCGGGGGAGCCGGTGAGGGCGATTTTTACAAAAAACAGGGTGTCGTTGGTGCTCAGGTCTTTGCCATTGGCATTGAAGTAGTTGAACAGGGTGCCGTTGAACGACACATCCGCAACGGTCTTGAAACCAACGACTTGTGCAACGGCGGGATTGCTCACGAGGATGTTGCCCTGCATGGCGAATACTTTGTCACAGCCTTCGAGGCGCACGGGGATGAGCACGGTGTCGCCTTGTGCGCCTTCGACTTTGCCCACCACGAGGCGAACGGTGGCATCGGTGAGGCGCAGCACGGCTTGGTCTTCGCCCGTCGCGCCAGTGCGGTAGTAGCCCACTGCAACGATTTCGCCCTTCGGCCCGACGGCGATGTTGTGGAGTTCTTCGTCCGAGCCGTTGATTTTTTCCTGAAAATACGCCCCGCCGCCCGAAAAAGAGAAGTTGAGGTCGCCGTCTGCGCTGAGGCCAGTGATGAAGAAACTGAACGGGGCGATGCTGCTGTGATATCCCGCCAGCAAAATACCGCCATCGGCCCTGAGTGCCATGCCGCTGATGGCGATGGGCGAATAGGTGGCGGTGAACGTGCCGTTGCTGCCAAAGGAGGCATCCATTGTGCCGTTGGGTAAATAGCGGGTGACCAATATCTGGCGCGGGCCGTTGGCCGTGTAACCTGCCGCGACGATGCGCCCGCTGGCTTGTACGCGGAGGTCGCTGCACACCCCGTTCGGGCCGACGGCTACGCCGTTGGTGCCGAAGGCCGCGTTGGGGCTGCCATCGGGCTTGAGGCAACAGAGTGTGAACTTGATTGTGCCGCTGAAACTGCCGTAGCCGCTGATGTAAACCAGCCCACCTGCGACTTGCAGACCGGAAACGACATCGTTGCCGCTGGGCACGACATCAATTTGCGCCGCGCCGCTGCTCCCGAAGGCGGCATCAAGGCTCCCGTTGGGCAGTAGGCGGACGACGGTGGTGACTCGGGTAGCCCCGCCCGAAGGCAGTGAACGAAAGCCAACTAGAATTTTCCCGTCGGGCTGCAAGGCCATGCCCATCGGGGTCTCGTCCTCCTTGCCGCCGATGGCCGGGAGGTCTTGGGGCAAGACGACGCTGCCGCCAGTGCCAAATGCAGGGTCAAGCCCGCCGCCGGGCAGCAGCCGGGCTATGAATACTCGGTTCCCGGCGGTTGTGCCGGCCACGACGACGCTTCCGTCAGGTTGCAAAGCGACGACGTAGCCGACGGTGGGTTGGTTGTTGACCTGAAAATAGACGGTGCCGCTCGCGCCCCCGAAGCCCGCGTCGGGTGTTCCGTTGGGAGCCAATCGAGTGACTTGCCCCCGGGTCTGGCCTTGCAGGGTGGAAAAGCCGACGGTCACAATTTTGCCGTCAGGCTGGATTGCGCCATCGTAGGCCCGGTCTTGGCCCGCTGCGTCGGAGAGCCAGTAGCCGTCGCCGCTGAACTGTTTGTCGAGGGTATATTCGCTTTGTGCGAACAGGGTTAATACATTGGTCATCAGGGCGATGAAGAGGAGATGGGTCCGTTTCATAATGTACATGAGTTAGGTGAAAGGTAAAAACTTAGCCGCCTCAGATTCCCTTCGGGAATCTGGGTAGGCTAAGTTTTTACGGTGAAAGAATTAGCCAAACCGGTGGTTCGTAAAGGCTGAGACAAAGGTGGGCGGCTCTCTATCTCTATCGCCACGACGAGGCTCAACGGGCTTGCCCGAAGGACAGACGGCGGGTAGGGACATCTGGAGGTCGTTGGTCACAACCACAGCGGCGAATCCCAGATTTGCTGCCGTTGGTCAAAGATAGAGGTCTGAAAAATGGCTGTTTCGCAGTCGTTTGTCACTGCGTTCAGGCTGATCGCCACAGGTTGCTTCGGGAATCGGCGCATTTGCCTTGCTTTGCACAACGAAACTAACAACCAGCCCGACCATGCTTTACCGTCCTTCTAACCGTCAACTGCGTATGCACCGCATCTTGCGAACCCCTGCTTTGCAACACCTCGGGATGGGTGTTTTTGTTTTGGCCGTATCGCTCCTGTTCTTTGGTTTCAGGGATTGGCCTCCTGAGGAAGGCAGCTCTTTTTACAGACTGCTCTCAGAGACGTTCTTCTTCACCTTGTCGCTCAGTGTACCGGCTTACTTCAACCTGATGTTTGTCTATAAGGGCCTTTGGGTGAGGCCCTTGCTTCGGCGCTTCATACCCGACGCGACGTATAAAGGCTGGGTGCTGTACATTTTCCTGCTGTTCAGTTTGCTTACCTCAGTGGTTTTTGGGCTGCTGTTCAACAACATCTTGGAGGGCAACCGGCACATCCCTTTTCCGAAGGGCTTGAGTTGGCTCGGCTATTCCTTGGCTGTCCTGTTGGCTATTTTCTGTACCACAGCAGTAGCCTATGCTTCCGAGTCGGTGGAGCGGGTGCGCCGCATGGAGCGCATGGAGCGGCGAGACGCGATCAAGAAACAACAGGAGGCGGAGCGCAAACTGGCTTTCATCAAGCACCAAGTGAGGCCGCATTTTTTGTTCAACACGCTCGCCAACCTCCAAGTGCTGGCGATACGCAATTCGGATAAACTGCCCGCCCTCATCGGCCAATTGAGCAATTTGCTGAGGCATCTTATCTACCTGACGGATACCCGGATGGTGCGCCTGGACAACGAGATAGAGTTCATCAAGAGCTACGTCAACCTTCGTAGGCTCTCGCTGGAAGAGGCAACAGACATCCGCCTGGAGCTGAGCGGCACATCCCGGCAGCCCATGCAGATAGCCCCCATGATCCTGCTGCTTTTTGTGGAAAACTGCTTCAAACACTTCAACAAGCACAGCAAAGAGGAGCGCTTCATCCGTGTTTCTATTTCCTTCGACGACGAAAAACTCAGCCTCCGCACCGCCAACTCTTTTCAGGCCAAGCCTGTCAGCGAGGACCACCCAGACGGGGACACCGAAGGCGGCATCGGCCAGCGGGCTGCGGTTGAACACCTCGATCTCATCTACGGCAACCGCTATTTTTTAGAGAAAAAAATAGCGGCCAACACCTATCTCGTTCACCTTGACCTCCCGCTTGAACTATGCCCAACTGCTACACTTACATCATCGTAGAGGACGAACCTTATCAGCGCGACCGTATTGCCGAGTTGCTCCAGAGTAGGCTCGACCTCCACCCTCTGGGGGCATTCAGCAACGCAAAGGAGGCATACGATTTCCTCGTTGCGCTCGACAAGCCTCAATTGGACTTGCTGTTCCTCGACTTGCAGCTGCCCAACAAAGGCGATGGCTTTGGTCTGTTGAAGTCCATAGAAGGCTTGCAGCTGCGCCACCGCACCATCATTTTCACCGCTCACCACGAGCACGCCATTGATGCCTACCTGTACCCCAGCGTGTCGGGCTATATCCTGAAACCAGTGGAGCCTGACAAACTCAACCTTGCGATCAACAAAGCACTCAACGAGTTGAAAGCACACAAAAGCCTACCGCTGCCCGTCCCACCACCCCCTGTTCCGAGCCTCGAATTTTTGGTGATCAAGGAAGATGGGAGAATCATCAGGATACCCTACCGCGAAATCGCCTACTTGGAGGCAAGTGGCAACAACGTGCGGACACACACCTTCGCCCAAGCCAAGTGCCATGAGTCGCGCGGTCCTTTCAAGGAGGTGTGTGAGGAACTGTATGGCAGCCATTTCTTGCGCGTACACCAAAGTTTCATGGTCAATCTGCACGAGGTGAGCGGCTACGCCAGCAACCACACAGAACTTTATTTGAGGAGCAAAAAGAGCAAAACCTTTCAACCCATAGCGGTCGGGAGGGCGTACAGGGAAGGGTTTAAAAACAAGATGAAAGAAATGGGTCTGGGCGAAGGCTGAGGGAGCAGATCACGCCCCCCCGTACCCGAACATCTGCAAGGCCCGCTCGTCGTCGCGCCAGTTGTCGCGCACCTTCACCGTCAGTTCCAGAAACACTTTCATCTGCACGAACCGCTCGATTTCCGTGCGGGCGTAGGTGCCGAGTTTTTTGATGGCCGCCCCGCCCTTGCCGAGCAGGATGGCTTTCTGCGAATCGCGCATGACGTAGATGTTGGCCAAGATGCGGGCAATGGGTACACCAGCATTGGTCGTTGTTTCCTTGTACGACTCAATACCCACCTCGCAGGAGTAAGGCACCTCGTCGGTGTAGAGCAGCAGTATTTTCTCGCGGATGATCTCGCTGATGAAGAACCGTTCTGGCCGGTCAGTGAGTTGATCGGGTGGGTAAAACGCCTCGCCTTCGGGTAGGTAGGCTTTGATTTTTTCCAGAATCTCAGTGGCCTCCGTGCGCGGCAGTCTGGAGGAAGAAATGCCCAGCGTGTCAGCAAATTTGATTCGTTTGCGCCACCAGTTGCCCGCGTCTTGCAGACGCTGTTCGGCCACTAAATCCTTCTTATTCAGCACCAAAATGATGGGTGCTTCGGTTTTTTTCAACACCGTCAGCACCGGGTTGTCGTCCTCCAACTCCTCCGTCAGGTCGAACACGAAGAGCATCAGGTCAGCGTCTTCCACCGTGCCTTCCACAAAATGGTTCATGCTCTGGTGCATCCGGTACTGCGGCGTTTTTACATAGCCTGGCGTGTCGGAAAACACCATCTGAAAATCATCGCCCGTGAGGATGCCGATGATGCGGTGGCGCGTGGTCTGTGGTTTGTGGGTGATGATGCTCATGCGCTCGCCCACCAGTGCGTTCATCAGGGTGGACTTGCCCGCGTTGGGGCGGCCGATGATGTTGACAAAACCGGAGCGGAAGTGAGGGTTGAGGCCCGCCTTCGTTCCTTCGGCGGGTAAAGTTGAGGGGCGAGGGGCGAGGCCCGCCTTCGTTTCTTCGGTGGGCAAACCCTCCTTCGTTCCTTCGGTGGGCAAAGAGGGGAAATCAGGGAAGATGCCCGCCTTCGTTTCTTCGGCGGGTAACGTAAAGGGCTGTTCGTCGTTCATTTCAGGAAAATAAAGTGCTGATTTTCAGTTCAAAATCTGCTGCTTCAGCATAAATTTCAGATTCAAAGGTAGCACTAAATTCACTCGCCCAGCCGCTGGATGCGCCCGCTCACCATCGCTTCGATGATGGAGCACACCACCTGCGGCTTCTGGCTGCGCCAGTTGATGTCGTTGTAGTCTTCGCCGAAATGCGCGTACAGTTGCAGCCGGGCATCGTGCATTTCCTCCATCACATGCTGGCGGGTGTTGAGCAGAGCAATCCAGCCGCCTTCCTCGGTGATTTCCTCGCTCCACTCGGCATAGTAGTCGTCGTCGGGCGAGGCGTGGAAGTTCAGCACGTTTTCGCAGAACAGCACGA
The DNA here is from genome assembly GCA_043718855.1 of Saprospiraceae bacterium. GTDB lineage: Bacteria > Bacteroidota > Bacteroidia > Chitinophagales > Saprospiraceae > M3007. The sequence goes on from JAYSUY010000326.1 coordinate 6,239, forward strand.
ACTTGACGATGCCTTTCTTCACCAACGGGTCCACCACATTTCGCTTCAAAAACATGATGTCGTTGTGCAACGTGTCGTTCCATTCGCCGATGAGTTCGATGAGCACACAGCCCTCGTCGTAGTCGGCAAACAGGATTTTGCCGTACAGCGTGGAGGAGCCAAAGTCGTCCCACTGCGGGTGCAGGTAAAAATTGTAGAGTTGGTGCGAGTATTCAAATTCGCTGTACTCGCGGCCCAAAAACGGCGAGCGGAGGTCTTCGGAGGCGATATATTGGTCGCGCCACTGGAAGTGCGGTTCGATGTTGTGCATAGCAGTATACCCGAACGCTGTTCCAGCCATGTTGTTTGTGAGACCGGTGATCCGGTGTATTTTCGGCGGCGAAAATACCGACCTCAGTGTTGGCAAAATGAAACCATGTAGGCTTTGTTGAAACGGGGTGGATCTATGAAAAAGGCTTGTTTGCGTTAACTTTGAGTTTTCCAAGACGTAAAAGTTATGAACATGAAGTCCGAGCAAACAAGCTTCTTTCGTAGATACACCCCGTTGCAACAAAGCCGATTTAGAGCATAAATCCGTCCTAAATCCGTCCTAATCCGTCAAATCTGCGTCCCATTGTCGTCTTATTCAGTAAAAAAAACGCTCTTCCTCCATGTCGCTTTCCTGTCAAAAACATCTGTTCCACCTCGACCCTGAGGTGCATTACCTCAACGGCGCGTACATGTCGCCCATGATGGCCTCGGTCGAAGAAGCGGGCCTCCGCGCCCTGCTGCGCAAACGCCAACCGGACAAAATATTGCCGCAAGACTTTTTCACCGACCCGGAGCGGCTGCGCGGGCTGTTTGCCCGCTTGGTGAACGCGCCTTCGGCAGAGCAGGTGGCGCTCATCCCGGCTGTGTCCTACGGGATGGCGGCGGTAGCGAAAAACCTGCCGTTGCGAGCGGGGCAAAAAATCGTGGTGGCAGAAGCGCAGTTTCCCAGCAACGTGTACCCCTGGATGACGCTGGCGAAGGAGAAAAATATTGACCTTCAAATCGTTACGATGCCGACCGAGCCAACGCAACGCGGCCAACACTGGAACGAGCAACTGCTCGAAGCTATTGACGAGCGTACTGCACTGGTATCGCTCGGCCACATCCACTGGGCCACCGGGACGATTTTTGACCTCCAAAAAATAGCCGAAAAAGTCCATGCCTACGGCGGCTTGCTGGTGGTGGATGGCACCCAGAGCGTGGGGGCCATGCCGATGGACGTGCAGCAACTTGGCCTTGATGCGCTCGTGTGCGGCGGCTACAAGTGGCTGATGGGGCCATACTCGCTGGGCTACGCTTGGTATGGCCCGGCTTTTCTCAACGGCCAGCCCATCGAGGAGAACTGGATCAACCGCTACCAGAGTGAAGATTTTGCCCGCTTGGTGGATTATCAGCCTGCCTACCAGCCGGGCGCACGGCGGTTCGATGTGGGCGAGCGCAGCAATTTCAATCTGGTGCCGATGGGCATCGCCGCGTTGGAACAACTGTTGGCTTGGGGGCCAGCCAACATTCAAGCCTACTGCCGTGACCTGATGACCGAGGCCACTTCCATCTGGCAGCAACATGGGTTTCGGATGGAAGACTCGGGTGCGCGGGCGGCGCATCTGTTTGGCATTCAACTACCTGCGCACTTGGAAGCGAGCGTTTTACAGCAAAACCTGAGGGCCCGCAACGTCCACGTCTCGGTGCGCGGCGACTTTGTGCGCATTGCCCCAAATGTGTACAACGACGCGGGAGATGTGGCTGCGCTGACGGAGGTGTTGCTCACTTCCCAAACCCAATACTCTTCCTGACAAACAAATTCAACTTATCCTTCTCAAACGTGAACGTCGCCACGTCGTCGAGCGTGATGGTTTGCGCTGCGTCGGTATCGTCGGGCTTGATGCGGGCGAGGCGGAGGTTCTGGTTTTTGATGCCTTCCACCACCACTTGGCGCACACTGCGGGCGTTGCCAAAGTATTTATCGCGGAACTGGTGGAGGAACACCAAGTATTTGCCCAAATGCTCGCGGGCTTCTTCGGTGACGCGATAGTCTTCTTTTTGGAACATGTGCAGCGCGATTTCGAGCAGTTCCTCCGGTGCGTAATCCTCGAAGCGGAGGATTTTGTCGAATCGGCTGGCGAGGCCGGGGTTGGCTTTCAGGAAGTTGTCCATGTTTTCGGGGTAACCTGCCACGAACACGAAGAATTCTCCCCGGTGGTCTTCCATGCGCTTGAGCAAGGTCTGGATGGCCTCGTCGCCGAAGTCGCCCTGAGCACCGCGCCCAACGGAGGTGAGGGCGTAGGCTTCGTCGATGAACAGTACGCCGCCCATCGCTTGGTCCACTCGTTCGGCGGTTTTGATGGCAGTTTGGCCCACGAAGCCCGCCACGAGGCCCTGCCGGTCGGTCTCCACCATGTGGCCGCGCTCCAGCACACCGAGGGCTTTGTAAATTTTGGTGAGGATGCGAGCCACCGTCGTTTTTCCCGTACCCGGATTTCCCACAAACACGGTGTGGAGGAAAAAGCGGCGCAGCACGTCGCGCCCGCTGTCGCGGTAGAAACTGGCGAGGTTCACCATCTCGCGGATTTCCTTTTTGATGTTCTGCATCCCGATGAGGCTGTCCAGTTCGTGGAGTGCCTTCTGCAGCAGTTTTTCGTCCACCGGGATGTGCGGCAAAGCACGTTTGTGGGTGCCTTGCACTTTCGCAACGTCTTCAAACAGAATGACTTTGAGCGCTTCAGCGCTGAGGTCGCGAACATCGGACTGGGCCATGAGACGCAGGCCGAGTTGGATTTTGGCCTTGTCCACGAGGTCAAACACGAAGCGGGCGTTGCCGAAGGTGCGGTCGCGGCCCCGGAAGGCTTCGGTGATGATTTCGTCCACCAAGAGTTGGGCTTCCTTCGCCAGCAGCACTTCTTTTTCGTGGGCGGCGAACTCAGCGATGCGGCTCAGTTCCTGCGGCAGGTAGTCGGGAAACTCGAAGTTCATCTTGAAGCGGCTGCGCAGGCCGGGATTGGAGTCCAGGAAGTTTTTCATCTCCTTGGGGTAGCCCGCCACGATGATGGCGAGGTCGCCGGGGCCGTTGGAGAGTTCTTTCACTAAAATCTCGACGGCTTCGCGGCCAAAATCCTTGTGGTCTTCGGCGGAGCGCGACAGCGCGTAGGCTTCGTCAATGAACAACACGCCGCCTCGCGCCATCTCGATGGCATCCTTCATTTTGGGGGCGGTTTGGCCGATGTATTCGCCCACCAAGTCGGTGCGGTCCACCTCGTGGACATGGCCTTTGGAGAGCAGCCCCATCTTTTTGTACAGGCGGCCCATCATCATGGCGACGGTGGTTTTGCCGGTGCCGGGGTTGCCCACGAATACGGTGTGGACGTTGATGCCGTCCTTCTCCTCGTAGCCTCGTTCTTTTCTAAGTTGCAGGAATTGAATGTATTGTGCGTGTTCGCGCACCTTCTGTTTCACTTCGGCGAGGCCGATGAGCGCGTCTAATTTCACCAGCACCTCCTCGAAGGTCTCGGTGTCTTCGGCCTCTGGTTGGAGGTATACCTGCTGGCCCTTTTCGGGAATCCACACCGGGTTCACGCCTTCGTCCCAGTCCACGCCGACCTCGAAATTCATCACGGCGAGCAGTTGGTCCATGAACACGATTTCGGCGGAGTAGCGGTCGTTGCGCCACGAACCTTTCACGTTGCTGCCCCAGCCGGCGGTGACTTTCATGCCCTCGTCGCCCTTTTCCACCTTGTGCATTCTGATCACCTGACCTTTCAGTTCGCGTGCGTCGTTGTAGAATTTGATGAACAACTCGCACTGCCAAGCCTTGCTTAGGAGCAGATTTTTGAGGGTCACTTCGGCGTACACGTAGCGGGTTTCTTCGCCGTGAAAACGCTTCATGTACAGGCGGTCGAACTCCGGCGTGTCGTCGTAGGGGCCTTCGTACATTTTGAGCGACGTGATCTGGCAGTACGGGTTGTCGTTCTTGCTCAGCGGGCGGGTGCCGTCCTCGATGTAAAAATGCTTGGTGGCCACCTTTTCGCCCTCAATCCAGGCTTCCCAGTAGTACGCGCCTTTTTTCCAAAAAACGCCTTCCTGCTTGTTGCCCCAGCCCTCGCGGATGTAGCCAATGGGGTCAAATTTGCTGATTTTGCGGCGAAAAGGCAGATTGCAGATTTCTTTACGCGTCTTTTTGACGGCGTAGCACTTCAACTCCACGTTCACCTCCCAGTCTTCGATGTCGAAATATTTGTTGAAAAACGAGACTTCGGCGTACACATAAGCCGTCTCGAGGCGGTCGAATACCTGACGGTATTTTTTTTTGTTGTCGGCCAGCCATTCGGTGGACGAGTACATTTTGAGGTCGCGGAACTTCCACTGGCGAAGTTCGGATGGGTCTTGGGGCGGCTGTGACGAGTGGGATCCGAGTTGCATGGCGCAGAGCGTGCTATTTTTCCTTGAAAAAAAGGGGGCTAAGGAGGCGCAAATTAGCACGAAGCAAGGAAAAAGGGCGGCAAAAATTTCAAGACATTTTTATGGATTTAACGTTTGCTGCAATGTCACAACATGCTTCAAAAAGTTGTACCCCTTCATCCTTCCGCCAACACTGACAACCCAAAATCTTCGTTATCCGCCCCAAACTGTCTCGACCTATGCTGCTCAAATCAAGCACTGCCTTCCTGTTTTTCTCCCTCCTCGCTGCCAGCCTGACCGCCCAAACCCGCAACAAAGAACCCCGTGCTGGAGAACTTTCGGCCCAAGCCATCGAACGGCTCCATGCTGCCGAAGACACGCTCGCGCTGCTGGCCTACGCGGTGGTGAACGACTCGGTGGAGCAGGTGCGTTTCGGGGCTTGCCGGACCCTCATCACCGCTCTGGTGCGGGCTTTAAAAACCGAAAACTCCTTCCGCTATCGCTTCGACCGCCTCAAAAGTCTCTCGATTTTGGCTCCTCCCGACAGCAGTTTTCGCATCTTCACGTGGCAACTTTTTGTCAACGACTCCACCTACCGCTACTACGGAGCAATACAAATGAATCGCCCCAATTTGCTGCTCCATGCCCTGAAAGACCGCAGCAAGGATGTGGGTGAAGAGGTTGTTTTTCAACAGTTTGCGCCCGATAACTGGTACGGTGCGTTGTACTACTCGCTGCGCCCGTTTGATACCAAAACCGGGCGGCAGTACATGCTGATCGGCTTCAACGGCCTCGAGTTTTTCAACAAAAGAAAAGTGGTTGAAGTGCTGTCATTCGACCCTGCGACGGGCAAGCCCGTTTTTGGTTCGCCGGTGTTTGTGCGAGAAAAACCGCTGGCCATGCCAGAGCAACGTTTGGTGCTGGAGTACAGTGCAGAGGCTTCCGTGCGCTGCAACTGGGATGAGCAGTACCAGATGGTGCTGTTCGACCACTTGATTCAGATTCCCAGTGCCTTCGGGCGTGGTTTTACGGCGGTGCCAGATGGCAGTTACGACGGCTTGAAGTTGAAGAAAACTGGCAAGTGGACCTTTGTCAGCAAGGTGTTCAACGACGTGATGAACGAAGAATTTCGCCCTGAACCAGTGCTGGACAAGAAGCCAGAAAAAGGCCGCGACGTGAACGGCAACCCCACAAAACAAAAGAAGGGGTAGTTTTGCAGCAGATAAAAACAACCTCGATAACGAACAAACCTCGTCTTTTTTATTGTGAATATCCTCGTCACCGGCGGAGCCGGATTTATCGGAAGCCACACCGCCATCGCCCTCGTCGAAGCGGGTTTTACCCCAGTCATTGTGGATGATTTTTCCAACTCGCAGCCCTCTGCACTGCAAGGGTTGGCTGATATACTGGGCTTCACACCACGCTGCTACACAGAGACTTGTCACAACGCCGACACCCTGCGTCGCATTTTTCGAGCAGAAAACATCGGCGGCGTTATCCACTTCGCAGCCTACAAAGCGGTGGGCGAAAGCATGGAGCAGCCGCTGAAATACTACGACAACAACCTCGGTACGCTCGTTACGCTGCTTCAGGTCATGCTGGAGGAAGGTGTTCCCAACTTAATTTTTTCCTCCTCCTGCACGGTGTACGGCAGCCCAGAAAAACTCCCTGTGACAGAAGAAACGCCCGTGCAGCCCGCCGTGTCGGTGTACGGCAACACCAAGCAGATCGGGGAAGACATCCTGCGCGACACGGTACGTTCGGTTCGTGGTGATGCGGCTTCAGCCTTACGTGTCGTGTCGCTGCGTTACTTCAATCCCATCGGTGCTCACCCGTCGGGCTGTATTGGCGAGTTGCCGCTGGGTGTACCCAACAACTTGGTACCGTTCATCACCCAATCTGCGGCCGGTCTGCGGCCCCCGCTCACGGTGTATGGTGGCGACTACGACACGCCCGACGGCACGGGTATCCGCGATTACATTCACGTCATGGATTTGGCCGAAGCCCACGTGGCAGCCCTGCAATTACTGTTGAATAAATCCGACTCGGCTTACTACGATGTGTTCAACGTTGGCACTGGGCAGGGCCACTCCGTGCTGGAACTCATCCGCACTTTTGAGGAAGTGAGTGGCCAAACGCTGCGCTACGACATCGGTCCGCGACGCTCCGGCGATGTGCCAGCCGTGTATGCCGACGTGACCAAAGCCGCTGCTCAACTGGGCTGGCTGGCCCGCCGCTCGTTGCGCGAAGCGCTGGAGGACGCTTGGCGTTGGCAGCAGGCGCTTTAGGTTTTGCGCCGCTGCGTGTTTGGGAGAAATTTGTATAGGCTAAATCTCTGCGCCTTTGCGAGAAACTTGTCGTTGGCTAAATCTTTGCGCCTCTGCGCCTTTGCGAGAAATATACTACAGGTTGCCTACTTTTGCCACGAAGACATCCTCCAACGCATATGCCCAATCCCTCCATTTTTATCAGTTACCGCATCGAAGATTCTAAGCCAGATGCACTCTTGCTTTTTGCTGAATTGACCAGATATTTTGGTGAAAACGAAGTTTTTTTGGATAAAAGAGGCCTCGAACTTGGCGTGGACTGGCCGGATGTACTTGCGGCCAATGTTCGAAAGGCAAGCATCGTGCTTGTACTGATTAAAGATGAATCGAAATGGCTGGGTGTAAAACGGCTGGGCAGGCGACGCATGGATGACCCGGATGATTGGGTACGGTTGGAAATTGAAACAGCACTTTCTAGTGGAAAAACGGTTGTCCCGATTTTGGTGGATGGTGCCTCGATACCGCCAAAGAGCGATTTGCCACCATCGCTTCACGATTTGCACCAAAAGCAAGGCAGGAAAATTGCCATCGAAAGCGTTTCCGATATCTCGGCTCTGTTGGCTGACCTCGAAAAAACCGGTCTTCAGAAAAAAACTAGTGTCCATGCAACGCATACCCCAAGCACAGTTCCAGTTCATACAGACCAGAGTTGTATTCCGCAGGCCAAATCATCGGAGATAATCAGCCCCAAAAAAGGAATCAATCTTGGTTGGATATCAGTTTTTGTCTTACTCTTGTCCGGCTTAATTTATTTCCTTTCACTACGCCAAGGACGTGAGGGCAACGGGGGAGAAATACGCACTGTATACCCCCTCCAAGATTCTGTTTCCCAAGAGACAAATTTGGTAAAATCTGCACCGATTGCACCTGTTTCAAACAATGGTGTTTCGGCTCCAAAACCAGCATCTACGCCTACAATAGAGTTGCCAAATGTCTTGCAGATAACGGGTACTCCCAACCGTTACGCTGATATTTTTGAATCAAAAATCAGTAAGGTTTTGCGCGATCAGCACATCCTGCATCAGATTGGCAGCGGAGGCGGCAATTTTGAAAACCGCATCGAATGCGTTTTTGACGTAAAGAAAAGCAGTGCTCAAATAGGAATGCGCGAGGGCTTCAAATACATGCTCACCTTGCAAGTGAAGGTGTATGGCCAAAGTGGAGGAAAGTGTTTTTCAGGTTCTTATGCTTCTTCGACACCCCGTATAGGCTATGCGGAAGACACGGATGATGAGCAGCGACGCAAGGTCATAGAGCCTGGGCTGGACGAAATACGAATTGCTTTGCAGCAAAACCCTCCTACTCTTTGTAAAAAACGACATTAACCATCTTTCTTACTTCTCAACTTTTTTGCCAATGACACGCCTCCTCACTCTCGCCTTTTTTTGCCTCGCCGTCTACTGCGCCCAAGCCCAGTCCTCCAAACAAAAACTGGGTTTTATCCCTTACTCAGACCCGGCTGCAGACAAGTATGGCTACCGCCAAATGGCCTATGACAACCTCTACGAAGCAGCCACTCGCATTTTCATCAACACGCAGCGCTTCGATGTGCTGGACCGGAGCAAATTCGATGTCGTCAGATTGGAAAAGAACTTCACCAAAGGTGACGATTTTATCAATTCCGAAATTGTATCTCAAGGCAAGGCACTTGCGGCTGAAGTGTTGGCTGTCGCTAAAGTCACGGCACTCTCCGTCACCCAGTCTGAAGATAAAAAAGGCTGGTCAGCCTTCTTTACTGTGGAATTCAAGCAAATTGATGTGGAAACCTCTAGAGCTCTGAACGCGGTGCAACTCAAAGGTGAAGCCCAAGACGAGGCATTCGAGATCACGGTTGGCACTGTGAAGGCCCCTAACCCCAATAGGGCAAAATCGCCTGAACAGGCCATCAGTAAAGCCGTCAGTAAGATGGAAGTAACGCTGGAAAAATGGATCCGCGACAATTTCCCGGTCAAGATGAAAGTGCTGGAAAAAGACGACATCAACAAAGTGCTATATGCCCGCGGTGGAAAAGACTTGGGCCTTACTATCAAAAGCCGAATGTGCATCCGTAGAATCCGGAAACTCGTGACAGGCGACATCGTGGCAGAGACCATTGCCGAACTCAAATTCACTAAAGTAGACGGCGTGGGCGATACAGCCACGAAATTTGAACCTAAAATTAAAAAAGACTGGGACAAGATCGTGCAGGCACTTACTGCTTACCCTAACGAGGTCTTTATCATGGAAAACCCTGTAGCGGGGCCATTCAACCCCTTCGGAAAGAACAAGTAATTGGCATCCGCTCATTCCACAGGGGCGGAGTTCGTGCTTATCTACTTCGCCCCAGTGGAATGTGCAATAGTCCTCTCACCAGCCCTCACAGGCCCATCTTTTGGTAAAACCTAATGCGCATCTTCTTTTTTACAGCCCTCCTGTCAGGCTTTCTCCATCCTGTATATGCTCAGGAGATAGACCGGGCGTTTCTGACTGTTATGGTCATTCCCTATACCGGGGCGGCAGATAGCAGTGTCCGATCTGCTATCGAAAAAAACGATGCCTGTCGGGCTGTAATTGGGCAGATCAACTATGTCTTTGAGGAGCGTGGCTATCGCACCAAGGACTACATGGCTATCCTTCGCTTACCCAACATCGCACCTGATGCCACTGATTTAGAACGCACTGAAATTAAAGAGGCCATCAAAAACGCTAAAGTAGATGTAGTCGTCTATGTCGAAATTAGATTTCGTGCCTTCTCTGAAGGAGACCGCCAGTTGCAGTTGCGGCTCCAAGCTATAGACCAATACTC
>JAYSUY010000327.1:0-5223 GCA_043718855.1 Saprospiraceae bacterium
AGGCGGTGACTTCAAGTCACCGCCTCACTAAGCACAGCCCCATCCAGCACATCGTGTTCATTTCCAAGGAGAACCGCACCTACGACGACGTGTTCGGCCAAGTGAAAAACGGCAAGGGCGACCCTGATATCGCCCGCTACGGCTACAACCGCACCTTTTCCAACAAAGCCAAAACGCAGCGTGTGGAGGGCGCGACGGTAATGCCCAACCACTTGGCACTGGCGCAGCGGTTTGGCATTTCCGATAATTTTTATGTGGATGCCGACCACAGTGCCGACGGCCACCGCTGGCTCGCTAACACCTACCCCAACGAGTGGCTCGAAACCAGCGTACCAGCCCAGTACGGCAGCAGCCGCAACGTGAAACAAGGCAGCAAAGCCAAAGGTCAGTATGCTTGGACGGGGGGCGCGGGCGCGATTTTTCCGGAAGACTACAACGAGGCGGGGTCGCTTTGGGACCACTTGGAGCGCAACAAGATTTCGTTCTACAACTTCGGTTTTGGCACCGAGATGGGGTCCAATTTCACCGACTCCACCATGAAATACTACGGCCAAAAAGTGCTGGTCAATTTCCCGATGCCGGGGCCGCTGTATGGGCGCAGTTCGCAGCGCTACGCCACGTTCAACATGGCGATCCCCGACCAGTTTCGGGCGGATGTGTTCATGCAGGAGTTTCAAGAAAAGTGGCTAAGCCCCTCCCAGCGGGGTGGAGTGAAGGCGGAAAAAATGCCGCAGGTGCTGACGCTGATGTTGCCACAGGATCACGGCGCGGGCGACCGCGCGGAGGCGGGCTACCCATTCCGGGAGAGTTATATGGCCGACAACGACCTCGCGCTGGGCAGGGTGGTGGAGTTCCTTTCGCGCACACCCTACTGGAAAAACATGGCCATCGTGGTGACGGAGGATGACGCTCAGGATGGCCACGACCATGTGGACGCGCACCGCAGTGTGCTGATGGTGATTTCGCCCTACGCCAAGCGCAACCACGTGAGCCACACGCACACCAGTTTCGGCAGTATTTTTAAAACTTTCTGGAATGTGCTGGGTGTGCCTTGCCTCAATCAGTACGATTGCGCGGCCACTGATTTGCGCGATTTCTTTACCGAAACGCCCGATTTTACCCCGTTTTCAGCCCTACCAGAAGACCCGCGCGTACTCGACCCGAAAAAATTGCTCACGCCCTTCGATGCTAAGTTCGATTGGAAAAGCCTGCTCGAATCGCCGAAGTTGGACAACGTGGAAGATTTTATTCGGGAGAAGCGGCAGTGAGTGATGGAACACCGATTTCACACAACGCCACAACGCCACAACGCTACGACATTGCCAATTCGTTGTGCCGTCGTGGCGTTGTGTGAAATCAAAATATCCAGCATGCGGGTGTCGGTTCAGTCGGTGTTCCAACCTGCATAAAATGTTTTTACAGCCTCACTGCGCCACCACGATCTTGTACTTTTTGCCCTTCATTTTTTCGGCCTGCACCGCTTTTAGCAAAGGCCCCACGACTTCTTTTTTGACGGCGACGAACGACATGAAATCCATCAATTCGATTTTGCCCAACTCGTCTTGCTGCAAGCCTCCTTTTTTGGAGAGAAAACCCACGATGTCCATTTTGCTGAGTTTGTCCTTTTTGCCACCGCTGATGTAGAGCGTCACCCAGGGCGGCAGTGGCGGAAGCGGCTGATTGTCAGGCAGTTCAAAAGCCTCCGGGCGCTCGGCGAGGTAGGCTGGCAGTCGCTCGGTGGGCGGCAAAATCAGGTAAGCGGTGCCTTCGGCGTGCATCCGGGCGGTGCGCCCGTTGCGGTGGATGAACTCGTTGTTTTTCAGCGGAAGTTCGTAGTGTACCACGTTTTTCATTTCCGGAATGTCGAGGCCACGTGCCGCCAAGTCGGAGGCCACCAAAAAAGCGACGCTGCCGTTTCGAAACCGCACCAGGGCTTTTTCGCGCTCCAACTGCTCCAGGCCGCCATGAAAACTAGCACTGGCAATGCCGAGTTCGGCCAGCCGCTCGTGGAGGTTTTCAGTGGTTTCGCGGAGGTTGCAGAAGATCAGCGCAGGCTCCGCGCCGAAGCAGCCGAGCAGTTGCACCAGCGTCTCAAACTTGTCGTGGGAGTCTGACACCACCGTTTTGACCGTCAAGCCGTCTGTAGATTTTTCGGCTGCGCCCGTGTAGTCCAGCGTGGTCGGCTCACCGATGCCGACGAACTCCGGGATGGACAACTTGGTGGTGGCCGAAACCAAAATACGCTTCTCCAAGCCGCTCAACGCTTTGATAATCAAAGTCATTTGCTCCTGAAAACCCATCGCCAATGACTTGTCGAATTCATCCAAGACCAAAATTTTGACCGTTGATGCATCGAAAGATTCGCGGTTGATGTGCTCCACGATGCGCCCCGGCGTACCGATCAGCAGGGCTGGCGGCTGACTCAGGTTCTGGATTTCCAGAGGCATCGGATGGCCACCGTAGCAGGTGTTCACCTTGAAGCCGGTGGACATTTTTTGCCACACCCGCTCGATCTGGATCGCCAGTTCTCTGGTTGGCGACAGCACGAGGCACTGTACGCCCGCCTGTTCGGCCCGCAGTTGGTGCAGGATCGGCAAGAGAAAAGCCAGCGTTTTTCCCGACCCGGTGGGGGCCAGCAGCACCACATCCCGCTCGTCCTGGATGCTGAGCAAAGCCTGCTCCTGCATATCGTTCAGGGTGGGGATGTCCAAGTTGGAGAGCGTCGTCCGCAGCAATTGAGTTGATTCCATAGGGGCGAAGGTAGTTGGAAAGCCGTCAGCCCTTGGCGAAACCTCCGCACACGGCAAGAATGGGACGCGGATCGAGCGGATTAGACCGGTTTTTCTGAATCCGTTTTTTCTCCGTTCAATCCGTCCGATCCGCGTCCCATTCTTGTCGTGTACTGCCGCAAAACCCCGAATTCACATTCATTTTACAGGAAAAATGCCAACGCACACCGGCACTTGACGACCTTCGTCCTGAAACAAGGCCAACACTTTTTCGCACTGCACATGAAACTCACTACCCTCCTCTTCACCCGCTGTAGTCCGCCAAAGGCGGCCGCAGGCGGGTCGGCGTTCATCGCTCATCGTTTATCGTTCATCGTTCTCTTCGCCCTTCCCCTCTTCGCCCTCGCCCAGCAACAGCCCGGCCCACAGCCCAATACCCCCACCGTGCTGCTGCCCAACGGCTGGTCGCTCTGCCCGGCGGGCCGCTCGCTGCCGCTTGGCGATCTGCCGCTCAACATCGCCGTGTCGCCCAACCGCAAACTGCTGGCCGTAGGCAATGGCGGCCAAAGCCGACACTCCCTACAACTCGTGGACGCTCGCCAAGGCACCCTACTCCACCACCTCGACATCCCCACCACTTGGCTCGGCCTCGCCTTCGGCGACGACTCCCGCACACTCTACGTGTCGGGCGGAAACACCAACAACATCCTCCGCTACACCGTCGAGCAGGGCAAAAAATTAGTGCTGCGCGACACGATTTCGCTCGGCAAACCTTGGCCTGTGCGCATCTCACCAGCCGGAATTTGCACCGACGACCGCCGGGGTTTGCTCTACGTCGTCACCAAAGAAAACCACAGCCTGTACGTCGTGGACACCCGCACGAAGGCCGTGCTGCACCGCGATTCTATTGGCCGCGAACTCTACACTTGCGCCCTCTCGCCCGACCGCAAGCGGCTCTACCTCACCCACTGGGGCGGCAACGAACTGGTGGTGTGGAACACCGAAACCCGTAAAACTGAGGCGCGAATTCCCGTAGGCGACAATCCTAACGACTTGATTTTGAACAAAAAAGGCACGCTGGCCTACGTCGCCTGCGCCGACGACAACTCGGTGAGCGTGGTGGATTTGCGGCAGCAAAAAGTAGTCGAAACGCTCGTCGCTACGCTCTACCCCGATGCCCCCACCGGCTCCACCACCAACGGTGTGGCCCTTTCGCCCAACGAACGCGTGCTGTACGTCGCCAATGCCGACAACAACTGTCTGGCGGTGTTTGATGTGTCGGAGCCGCGCCAAAGCCGCTCGCTGGGCTTCGTGCCTACGGGCTGGTACCCGACCGCCGTGCGCACCGTAGGCAAGCAGATTTTTGTGGCCAACGGCAAGGGTTTTTCCTCGTTCGCCAACCCCAACGGCCCCAACCCCATCAGCACCGAGCAGCGGGTGGCTTACCAAAAAGGTGATACGGCGGTGACCTCCAAAATCCAGTACATCGGCGGGCTGATGAAGGGTACGATGAGCATCGTCGCCGCGCCCAACGAGCAACAACTGGCCGACTACACGCGGCAGGTTTTTCAAAACAGCCCCTACACCAAGGAGCGCGAGCGGCTGGCCGAAGGCGAGCCGGGCAACCCGGTGCCACAGCGCGTGGGCGATGCTTCGCCCATCAAGCACGTTTTTTACATCATCAAGGAAAACAGGACTTACGACCAAATGCTGGGCGATTTGAAGGGCGGCAACGGCGACCCCGCGCTCTGCCTTTTTCCCGAAAAAATAACCCCCAACCACCACGCGCTGGCCCGTGACTTCGTGATTCTGGACAATTTTTACGTCTCCGCTGAAGTCAGCGCCGACGGCCACAACTGGAGCACAGCGGCCTACGCCAACGATTTTACCGAAAAAACCTGGGTGACGAGTTACGGCGGGCGCGGCGGTGACTATGTGTACGAAGGCCAAAACCGCACGGCTTGGCCGCGTGGCGGCTTCATCTGGGACCACTGCCAGCGGGCGGGCATCTCGTACCGCAGTTACGGCGAATTCACCGACGACTACAAGGCCAATATCCCCGCTTTGGAGGGTAAATTTTGCCCCTACTACACTTCGTGGGACACGGACGTGCGCGACACGACGCGGGTGACGCAGTGGAAACGCGACTTCGACTCTCTGGTGGTAGCGGGCAAATTGCCACAACTCAACACGTTGCGCCTCATCAACGACCACACGGAGGGGCTGCGCAAGGGCAAACCCACCCCGTTTGCGCAGGTGGCCGACAACGATCTGGCACTCGGCCAGTTCATCGAGCACCTCTCTAAAAGCCCGGTGTGGGGGCAGTCGGCGGTGTTTGTGCTGGAAGACGACGCGCAAAACGGGGCTGACCACGTGGATGCGCACCGCTCCATCGCCTACGTCATCAGCCCGTACACGAAGCGCGGCTCGGTGGACCACACGCTGTACTCCACCAACTCGATGCTGCGCACCCTCGAACTCATCATCGGTCTGC
>JAYSUY010000328.1:0-1929 GCA_043718855.1 Saprospiraceae bacterium
CACCAGTCAACCAGCCAGAAACTCCCGCACTGCGCTGAAACTCACCGTCCGATCACTGAAATGTATCTGTGCATCAGCGACTTGCACCTCTGTAGCACCGAGGTGGTTGAGGATGTTGGTGAGGTGCATTTTCATGTGGCCCTGCTGGATGCCGGTGGTGACGAGCGAGCGTACCGCGCCAAAATTCTGCGCCAAACCCACACAGGCCACAATGCACATCAGTTCGGTAGCTGATGGGTTGCCCAACATTTCCAGCGAAAGTTTGGCGAGCGGGTGCAGCGCGGTGAGGCCGCCTACGGTACCGAGCGCGAGCGGAATCTCCAGTTCAAACCTAAAAATGCCATCGGCTACCGTGCAGCGACTCAGGCTGCGGTATTGCCCATCGCGGCAAGCGTACGTGTGGCCGCAGGCCTCCACCGCCCGAAAGTCGTTGCCCGTAGCCAGCACCACCGCGTCTATTCCGTTGAAAATGCCCTTGTTGTGCGTCGTGGCCCGGTAGGGATCGATGGTAGCAATGCGCACGGCAGCGGCAAATCGGTCGGCCAGCGCGGCCGCGCCCATGCCCTGGATGCGGGCCAAATCCTCAAACGATGCGATCGGCGTTTCGACCCAAGCCCGCACGAGACACTGCGGTGTGTAGTTCGAGAGAATGGACATCACCACCTCCACATCGCGCTCCACGTCGGAGAGGCCTGGGCAGTGGGTCAGGAAATGCTCCAGCGAGTCGGCGAAACGCTCCAGCACGGAGTTGATAAAATTGGCTCCCATGCTGTCGCAAGTCTCGAACGAAGCCCGAATTTGGTAGTAATGCGGCTCAATATCGCTGAAATCCAGCAGTTCGATGTCACGCACCCCGCCGCCGCGCCGCTCCATGTTGGCGGTTAGGTCGGCGCATTCCGCCATCAGGCGGATTTGCAGTTGAGGGAAAATGGCCCGCAGCCGATCGCTCGCGCCCATCCAACGGAAGTGTACTTGCCCCAACTTCAAGGTGCTGACCACCTCGGCATGAAACCCACCCCGGTCGGCCCAAAACTTGGCTGCGCTGGATGCTGCGGCCACCACGCTGCTCTCCTCAATCACCATCGGCACGGCGTAGGTTTTGCCGTTGATCAGGAAGTTGGGGGCCACGCTCAGCAGCAGCGGAAAGTTGGCGATGGCATTTTCAGTAAACCCGTCCAGCACCCGCTGCACGGCTGCATCGGGGTGCTGCCATGCGGCAAAACGTTGGGCAGCAGGTTCAGCGTCTGCAAAGAAATTTTCAGACAACCAATTGATTTTCTGCTGTTTGGTAAATTTAGAGAAACCGGAAACAGACCTGGACATACATGAAAATGGGTGACAGTAAGTTCGTTCAAATCAAGCGGCAAGAACCCCAAAGTAAGGCAAATGTTTCCAGCAGTGCATCAAGGCAGCACTTCGGCCACCACGAATACGCTGCCGATCACCACCACCAAATCATCGGGAGCAGCCTTGCGCCGCGCAGCCCGAAGCGCATTTTTCACGGAAATATATGCCCGCCCCCGCAGCCCGTGCCTTGCGGCTTGGTCGCGCAGCACAGTCGCATCCAAGCCGCGCGGGATGTTGGCTTTGGCAAAATAGTACCGCGCTGTGGCAGGAAACAAGCGCAGTATGTTGTCCACATCCTTGTCGTTGACGAAGCCGGTGACGATGTGGAGGCGGGGAGTGAGGAGTGAGGAGTTAAGGGTGAGCATTTGCTCGATTTTTTCAAAAGCCAGCCGAATGCCGGCTTCGTTGTGGGCGCTGTCGCACAGCACGGTGGGGTACTCGCCGATCACTTGCCAGCGGCCCATGAACCGGGTGAGGGAGCGGAGGCGGGAGAGGGCCTCACCCCCGGCCCCTCTCCAAAAGGGAGAGGGGAGGCATGACGACACGTCACGGCGTATGTCGCTTCTCCCCTCTCCTTTTTGG
>JAYSUY010000329.1:0-1927 GCA_043718855.1 Saprospiraceae bacterium
CCCGAAGTCTCCGTTTTCAGGGAAGGCCTCGCTAGCTTAACCGCTCGATGCTACCGCTTCATTGATTATCTGAAATACCTTTTCAAGGCTATGAAGCCCAAAAATCACCCCATTTTACAAAATGTCCAGTGGTATGGGCAGGGGTTGTATGTACAGCGAAACCCAAGTTTCGCTATCGCACTGACGAAACTGGGGTTTCGCTGTACATAGACTGGGCCATCTCCCGCCTAAATCTCACCACATCCACCAGCGCGTGCAAGCCCTGCTGCCAGGGCAGTGGCATAGCCGGGTCGTCGGGCAGCAGCCAAGCGTAGGTGGATTCCGCGTCAGCAGGTTGGCAGCGCAGGGCGGCTTGGTCGAGTATGGCCCGCAACTGCGGGGTCGGGTAGGCGAAAGGCCGCCGGGCAGCCGCTTCCCAGAACGCCAGTATCGCATGGGTGAGGCGGGCAGGCCAGGGCCGCTGGCCCCTGGTCAGCACCCGATAGAGCGCCGATTCAGGGTATGCCAGCACGTCGAGATGTTGGCAAAATTTAGGCAGCCAAATTTCGCGCAGCGCGTCGTCTAAGTCAGTGAGCAAACGGAACAGGTGGGCCGAGCGCCAGAGCGGATGCTCAGGCAGTTCGTGCAAGAAGTGGAGCCACCCCTCCGTCCAAGCCGCGTCGTGGTGGCGGGCAGTGGCTTCGAGCAGGGCGGGCAGCGCGAAGTTGCGCTCTGGGTCCTGGTGCAGTTGCACGAGCCGACCGAACGGCAGATCAAAACCCCAGACCGCAGGCGGCAACAGGCGCAGGAGCATTTGTAGCACGATTTGCCGAGCCGAGCGCAAGTCCTTCCCGTCGGTCAGCGCAAATAGCCCAGCGGGTACCTCTGCTCCCACGTCAGGTAGTTTTTCGGCTAAAAAAGTGACAAAATCATTCGTTTCTGCAAACTTTTGGCACTCTCCAGCCAACGCTACCCAAGCCTTGCAGCAGCGACTTTCGGGCAAAGCAGCCAGCATTTCTGCCGCTGCACGGCGCACGTCGCGGCTTTTTGCGGCTAAGGCTTTTTCTAAAAAATCTTCGTCGAGCAGCGACAGCCGGGTACACATCGCGGCCAAAAAAGCCAGCCGGTGCTCGTTGGATTCTTCGGCCCAGGTTTTTTCTAACCAAGCCAGTGCCACCAGTGGGCGGTGGCGGCGGGCAGCGGCCAGTAGGCGCAACCGAGTTTTAAAATTGGCGGTGAACCAGTCGGAGGGCGTATCGGCAGGTGAGCAAATGGCTTGCCACGCGGGGTTTTGCGCAGCCAGCCATGCGCCGCGAATGCCTACAGCCGGTTGCAGTTTTTCCCAAAAAGCGGGATCGCGCTCGGCACGGTCGAGCAGTTCGGGGAGGTATTCGGGCGGTATTTGTAGGCCGTTTTTCACCAAAAGAAAAAGCCACTCGTCAAGGAGGGCGGTGTAGCGACCGTGCAGAATGGAAGGTAGAAGGTGAAGGGCAGAGGGTGAAAGGTGGACGGTAGACGGTAGCACGGCGTTTACGCCGTCGGGCTGAGGCCATTTATAGCCGAATGTCGTGGTGGGGTGGGGTGTTTGCTCCATCGCCGTAAGCGGCTCTTGTCCCGACGGCGTAAACGCCGTGCTACCGCCCAGTGGAAACCCCGCCTTGCGCAGCAGCACTCCCACAGCCAGCACTTCGAGCAAAGCCCGCGCTGGGTCGCTGTTGGCATTTAGCCCAAAAGATTCGGACACCGCAGGGGGGAGTGGGCCGCGCTCGGTGCCGACTACGGCGATGCGTAGGATGTGGCTCCAAGCCGCTTGGTTCATAGTTCCTTCTTTTTACCCGCTGTAGCCTCCGGCGTAGGAGCGCTATGGTTCTCGGTCAGGAATTTTCGCACCAGATTCAGCGCATAAGTCCCCGTGAGTTGGATGTTTTTCAGCCTGTCGCGCCCAAAA
>JAYSUY010000330.1:0-5209 GCA_043718855.1 Saprospiraceae bacterium
GCAGGGCAGTTTTACCGATAACTTGGCAGTATCGAAGGGCATTGATGGCATCGCTGGAAAGCGCAGTTCCATGTCGCTGCTCAACATTGCCTACGTCAACAACAAGCCCGGCCAACCCGGCGACCGAGCATTTAACCTCTTCTGGGACGGTCGCGCCCAGAACCTCGAAGAGCAAGCCCTGCTCCCGGTAGAAGACCCCATCGAACTGCACAACAGCTGGGCTAAAGCAATAGATGACCTGCGCAAGCACCCCACCTACCCCAAGTTGTTCCGCGAAGCCTTCGGCATCAAGGACCGCAAAGAAATGACGAAGGAATTGGCCGCCAGAGCAATGGCCCAGTTCGAGCGCATCCTCGTCAGCAGCGGCAACTCGAAGTACGACCGCTTCCGATTCTTTGCAGAGCCTGTGTTTGAAGATGATGAGCAGGACGGCCTCGCCATCTTTGAAAACCCAGACAATACTGGCCCCGATGCGCAGTGCTTTCACTGTCACGGGTCGCTGACCATGTCGGGCAACAACTTCTTCATCAATGGAATAGATAGCGCAGGGTCGTACACAGACTTTAAAGACTTAGGCTTGGGTGCCGTGACCGGTAAACTTTCCGACAACGGAAAATTCAGAGCACCTACCCTGCGCAACATCGCGCTCACGGCACCTTACATGCATGACGGACGGTTCAAAACGCTGGAAGAAGTTATCGACCACTACTTCAGCCAGGGCAAGAGCAACCCGCCATTCCAAGACCCGCTCATCACGCAACTGGGCACCCGGATACCCAACACTTCGCCAGTGCAGTACGCTAAACTGAACAACAAGCAGAAAAAATCGCTGCTGGCTTTCCTACACACGCTGACGGACTCCACGTTTATGAACAACCCGGACATACAGAGTCCGTTTTGAAGTCGAAAACCTCGTAGGCTTTCAAAAACCTACGAGGTTTAAACGTGATAGATTTGCGGTACGAAAATTGGGGCAACGCAGTGCGTTGCCCCAATTTATTTTCCCAAAAAACGCCCCTCAAAAGTGCTGGAGCGAATGGCCCAATGATAACAGTAACAAAACCACGAACATCATGCAAATCCGATTTACACTCGCCCTCCTGCTCCTGCCATTTTTGGGTTTCGCCCAAATCACCGAACCCGGCACACCACCCAGTTTTCAGCCCGAAAACGCCGCTATTTTTACCAAAACAACCCCCAAAGCGGTAGTGCTGCCCAGCCTCAACGTCTCTCAGGCATTTCAGGAAGACGGCCAAACGCCCGGCCAAACGCGCTTCGCCGCCCCGCTTGCTGCCGACATTTCCCCGCTGCAACATGGCTCATGGACGGTGCTGCCCAGCGGCGACCGGGTGTGGCGCGGCCTCGTCCGCTCCGACAAAGCACTGGGGCTGCTGCTTTTTTTCGATCAATTTGAACTGCCCGCTGGAGGCCGTTTTTTCGCCTACTCCGCTGATCGTCAGCAAGTTTTTGGCGCGTACACAGCCCAGAGTTGCACCCCTTCGGGAAAATTTCTGATCGGCGTGCTGCCCGGCGAAACCGCTTGGATGGAATACTTCGAGCCTGCTGCGGCGAAGGGCTTGGCCCGCATCCACCTCTCCCGCGTGGACTACGCCTACGACCCCAACGCGCTGTTTGAAGGCGAGAGCCAGGCCGACAACTTCGGCCAGTCGCTGGCCTGCAACGTGAACGTGAACTGTGCCGCCGGAGCCGATTGGCAGAGCGAAAAGAAAGGCGTAGCGCGGATTTTAATGGTGTTCAACAACGGCTCGGCCTGGTGCAGCGGCTCGCTGATGGCCAACACCGCAGGCACTGCCGTGCCGTATTTCCTCACTGCCCACCACTGCCAAATCATCATCGAAAACGCAGTGCCGGACTTCGCCATGTGGCGCTTCGATTTCCAGTACGAAGCCGCTGGCTGTACCAACCCCACCACCGAACCCGCCCGCAAATCCGTGCTGGGCTGCGAGCGCATCGCCTTCCGCGCCGAGACGGATTTTTTGCTCCTCAAACTCAACCCGACACCCGCTGCCTATGGCCTGTACTTCAACGGCTGGAACCGCAGCGACGCGACCACCGGCATCTCCAAATCCGCGCTCATCCACCACCCTTCGGGCGACATCAAAAAAATCGCGGTGGACAACGACGCGCCCACGCTGCACGGTCAGAGCGTCAACTGGGGAGGTCAGTTTGGCATCAGCGCACCCAATACCCACTGGAAAAACATACCCGACGTGGGCATCTACCAGCCCGGCTCCTCGGGCTGCCCGCTTTTTGACCAAAACAAACGCGTAGTGGGCCAACTGCATGGCGGCGTAAGCAACAACTGCACCATCACAGCCGCCTATTTTGGCCGCTTCAACACTTCGTGGAATACCGGTGCTACTGCCGACACCCGCCTCCGCGAATGGCTCGACCCTGCAAACACGGGCGCTACCACTCAAAATGGCTACGCACAGCCCGCAGCACCTACCGAATACATCATCAGTGGCAACATCAGCAACCAAATGGGGCAGCCAATGGCTAACTGCAAAATCAACCTCACAGGCGGCGCAACGGCCAGTGTCAGGACGGATGCGCAGGGCAATTATGAATTTAGGAATGTGGCGGCGGGCGGCACTTACACCCTCACGCCCGTGCACGATACGCTGCCGCTCAACGGGGTCGGCACCTACGATCTGGTGCTGATCAGCAAGCACATACTCGGCTTGGAGCCTCTGCCGACGACTTGGAAAATGCTCGCTGCCGATGTGAACCGCAGCGGCTCCATCACGACTTTTGATATCGTGGAAGCCCGAAAACTGATTCTGGGCATTTACCCTGTGCTGCCTGTGGCCGCTTCATGGCGGTTTCTGCCTTCCAACACAGTGTTCTCTGACCCGACCAACCCCTTCGATCCGAACACCAAACTCAACGATTTCATCACGGTGAGCAACTTGCAGGCGAATTTTACAGCAGGGAATTTTACAGGACTGAAGGTGGGCGATGTGAACGACTCGGCACAGTGAGGTAATTGATAATTGAAAATGGAGAATTGAGGCGGCACTCCCGGCACTCAATTCTCCATTTTCAATTATCAATCACCTCGTTATCAATTATTTGCGGATGGCTTCCACTGGGTCCAGTCGGCTGGCTTGTGCTGCGGGTATCAATCCCGAAAGCACGCCGACAATGATGGACGTACCCACGCCGAGCATGGCATTGCCGAACGACATATAGATTTTGAAGTCCGTGACCATCGGGATCACTACTACCGTGAGCAGCCAAGTAATGAGCAGACCGAGCAAGCCGCCCACGATGCAGAGCGTGATGGCTTCAATCAAGATTTCTAGCAAAATGAACCAACGCTTGGCCCCCAGCGCCATCTTGATGCCGATGAGGTTGGTGCGCTCCCGCACGCTCACGAACATGATGTTGGCTACCGAAAACATCCCCACGATGAGTGCGAAAATGCCGATAATGAAGCCCGCTACGTTGAGCACACCGAACAGGCTATCGAACAAGCCGCTGAGGATGGAGAGCGTGTTGAGCGCGAAATTGGTCTCTTCGGTGGGTTTTAGGCGGCGGTGGGCGCGAAGTACGCCCGTGATTTCATCTTTCATCACATCCAATTCCACCCCCGGCTTGGCCTGCACCAGCAGGCTCGTGCGCTCAAACTGGCCTTTGGCCCGCACCCCGAAGCCGCGCCGGGCCAAGTTGTAGCCCACCAGCACACACTGATCGAAGTTGAAGGGTTTGAGGATATCGTTGCCCGATTCTTTCAGTACGCCCAAGACCCGGAGTTTGCGCCCGCCAACGTTGATTTCCTTGTACAGCGGATCGATGTTGACCCCAAACAAGCCTTCGGCCACCGTATGACCAAGTATGCAAACATCGGTACCCGTCTGGTACTCAATGGGCGAAAAGTAGCGGCCTTCGCCGTCGAACTCCATGTGAAACAGGTCTTGGCAATCCTCCGTGATGCCCAGAAAAAAGACTCGCTCAACGCTTGACGAGTTCCACTTTACGGGCTTGGCGGCCAAGAACTGCCAGAAACCTACGCGCTGGGCATTTTTCAGCCTTTCGTCCAGCGCCTCGTACTCCGAGTACGAAAAATTGGGGCGGCGCATCCACTTCCAAAAATTGTCGCCGGGGTCTTCGCCCCAACTGAACTTCTCGATGTAGATCACATCGTTGCCCAATTTGGACATGCTGTTGCGGATGTTGTCTTCCAGCGAGTTGACCGCGCTCTTGACCCCGATGATGCAAAAAATGCCGATGGTGATGCCCAACAGCGAGAGGAAAGAGCGCAACTTGTTGGCAATCAGTTGTTGCCAAGCCTGAGCGGCGCCTTCGTAGAGGATGCGGAGAATTTGCTTCATGTGTGTGAGCAGCGGGTGGCGTGAGCAGCAGTGCGCAGCACTGCTTTTTTGTAGCACCAAAAGTCATTCGGAAAAAAGCAGTGGTGACATGGTTTCGATGAAAAGCAGTGGTTTTTATATCAAAATGCTCCTTCGGGGTGGGTTGTATTTTTGAAAATCTTAACGCCCCGCCCACCAACGCAGCGCAGCCGCTGGTTCGTCATGTCCGCAAAATTCATTTCAACAACCCAATTTTTATGAAGCACTACATTTTGGCATTTGCAGCAGCCCTGCTGCTCTGGAATTTCCAATGTGGAAAAGATGAACCCGAATTCTCTGGCGTATCCTTCGATTTGGGCAAACCCTTCGAGGTGCAAACGGGCATCACCTACACGGAAAACGGCGGCCCACTCAGCCTGAATTTCAACGAGATCATCAGCGACAGTCGCTGCGCGAAGGATGCCGTCTGCGTTTGGGAAGGCAGCACGGAGGCCGCCTTTTTTCTAAAAACCGACACCAACACCCAGACCGACACCCTGTCGTCCAACCATTACGGCGGCTGGGCGGACTCGACCTTGTTTCAGGGCTACAAAATCAAGTTGGTGGGCGTTGCACCGGAAAACATGGTCGGCGTGGAAATCCCGCAAGCAGACTATCGGTTGAAACTGTTGGTGACGAAGTGAGTTGGTGGCGTTGGTCGGGCGGCACCAAGCAAACTAAAATAATGCGTTTTATAATTTGAAAGGGCTTTGTTGCAACGGGCGGCGAGAGTTATGAAAAAGGCTTGTTTGCGCTAACTTTGAGTTTTCCAAGACAAAAAGTTACGAACATGAAGTCCGAGCAAACAAGCCCAGTCAAAGATAAGTACAAAG
>JAYSUY010000034.1:0-2453 GCA_043718855.1 Saprospiraceae bacterium
ATTCGGGCTGCACGAAATGCCGCCCACCGTACACCTGCCCGTAAAACAGCAGGTGGTAAGCCCAAGTGTAGGTGATGTCGGCCATCATCCAGTCCTGAAAATTGGCAGTCACGGCCCCTGGATTTTCATCAGAAAAAGCGTCATACAGCACCATCGCAGCACTGCGGTAGGTGTCGGTGCGCACCCGAAACGAGTCAGCGGCTACGTTCTCCATCACCCGGTTGAGTGGCTCCTCCATACTGGCCCAATACTGCCCCACCTTGAAGCGCAGGTTGTTGAATTCGCTCCAATCGTGCGGAAATTCCCGAAAATATTGCTGTAGCAGGGTGTTGTTGGCTCCACCTCGTCCACCAAACTGCACAGCGAGGGGAAACTGGAACATATCGCTGCGCAGCACGAGTGTGTCGTTGGGTTCCAGAAAAACGGGCAGTTTGTCATCGCCCAGCACCACGAAGGCCAACTGCGGCCTCAGTACCCGGGCTTCCACCCGAAACTGCAATTGGCCATCCAGTGCAGCCCAGTAGGAGCCGCTTTTTCCGTCCAGATAAAAATGCGGTACGTACACCTCCACACGGTCGCCGGGTGCGGCATTTTTGAAAAAACCGGTGACGAGCGCAGCGCGGAGCGGAGCGGAGCAGCAGAGGGCGAGGGCGAAGGGTAGATATTTTCTTGACAAAGCAGCCATGTGGCAAAGGTAGCGATAAGCAGTTTTTCCTTTCAGCATTCGAGGTCGGCGTAAGCCCGCCCCAGCACCCGCCAGCCTTTGCCCGCTGGCGCACGGCGAACGACCAATCTTTCATCGAGCCACAGGTGCCTGAACACCCGCTGCCGCAGCCGGAAGGTGTCGGCCTGCCGGGCGTGGCCCAGCCAACTGTTGAGTTGGGCCGCCATGTGCAAGACCTCGCGCTGCCCGCCGATGCGGTGCGGGTACACATAGACCTGTCGGGCTACGCGGCTGGGGTGTACGTGCTGCGGGTGCAGGCGGGGGCGGGACGGTGCTGCAGCTGGTGGTGCTGAGGAGATAGGGGGAGGATAGATGGAAGGTGCTGTAGGGCCATTAACGACTGTTATTTGGCTTGGCTATTATGCAGCCACCCGGATACTTCCGGGTGGCTGCATTTTTTTGCGGCCACCACAACCCAAGTCCTGCTGGTGCTGTTTTCCCGCCGCTATGCGTCACGAACCTGCCCTGCTTGCCCTCCGCCCCGTACTACACTTGGATACGGCAAAGTCCACGCCCACCGAGGCGTTCCAAAACCGCACCCTTCGGCCTCTCTTAAAAATGCAGCATGAAGTGCTGCTGCACATTTTTCAACATTACATCCGCAAGCGGAAAAACGTTTTCCTTCAACTCTCGCCGAAGGCGCAGTTGGAGTACATCGCCCACAGTATTCGTACCGACATCAGGCTGCGCCACCTGCTGGCTGGGGCAGTGGTGGGCCATTTCACCACACCTGAACTCGCTTTTTTCTTTGAACACGAAGCCGACGCGATGAAGCGGCTGGCCGACCTGACGATACAGCGCATCCAGTCGGCCACCGAACAACTCAAGATGTCACATTGACCACATTTCAACACATTCACTCCATGAAGAATTACGTCATCGTCGGTGCGTCTAGCGGTATTGGGCTGGAACTCGCGCAGCAACTCCATGCGCAAGGCGCACAACTTTTTACCTACAGCCGCCGCCCACTCCCGGTCAATTTACCCGGTGCCATGTGGTCGGAAGCAGATGTCACAGCACCAGATTTTACCCTTGAAAACCTGCCCGACGTGGTACACGGGTTTGCTTACTGCCCAGGCAGCATCAACCTCAAGCCCTTCCACCGAATCAGCACAGATGATTTTCGCAAGGAATTGGAGATCAACACTGTCGGTGCATTTCGCGCCTTGCAGCAGGTGTACCCAAAACTGAAAGCAGCAGGTAACGAAGCCAGCGCGGTGCTGTTCAGCACGGTCGCTGTGCAGACGGGGATGACTTTTCACGCGGGTATTGCGGCAGCCAAAGGTGCGGTGGAAGGTTTGGTGCGGGCTTTAGCCGCTGAGTGGGCACCCAACATCCGCGTCAATGCCGTCGCGCCGTCGCTGACCGATACGCCACTGGCGGCACAACTGCTCAACACCGACGAAAAACGCCTGAATTCAGCCCAGCGCCACCCGCTCCGTCGCGTCGGTACCCCGGCGGACATGGCCAGTGCAGCCCTGTTTTTGTTGTCAGAAAAATCGGGGTTCATCACCGGGCAAGTGCTGAATGTGGACGGTGGAATGGGAAGGCTGAAGTGAAGTATGAACTATGAAGTATTAACTATGAAGTTGCTCCTCGTTCCTACTTCATAGTTCATACTTCCTACTTCATAACGCGAATAATGGGTTAAAATTTAGCATTGGTTTTCAAGCGATTGCGATTGGCTACGTTTACGAAACTTCAAAAGTTTCGTAAACGTGTTGCCCAA
>JAYSUY010000331.1:0-5206 GCA_043718855.1 Saprospiraceae bacterium
CCTCGGCGGCTACCACACCTATGCCGAAATGCTGGCCATGCTCGACAGCATGGCAGCCAAATTTCCCCACTTGGTGAAGCCGCGCACGCACGTCAGCGACAGCATCCAGACCCACGAAGGGCGGCCCATGTGGTATGTAAAAATATCGGACGACCCACTGCTGGAAGAAAATGAGCCGCAGGTGCTGTACACCGCGCTGCACCACGCCCGCGAGCCGAACAGCATGTCTCAGATGCTTTTTTTCATGTGGTACTTGCTGGAAAACTACGACTCGCGGCCCGAAGTGCGCTACCTACTCGACAACGAGGAACTGTACTTCATCCCCTGTGTCAACCCCGACGGCTACCTCTACAACGAGGCCATTGAGCCGCAAGGTGGCGGGCTGTGGCGCAAAAATCGTCGCGACAACGGCGACGGTACTTTCGGCGTAGACCTCAACCGCAACTATGCCTACCAGTGGGGCCTCACCGACCAGGGCTCGTCGCCCAACACGGACTCCGAAGTATATCGTGGCCCTGCTCCGTTTTCGGAGCCAGAGTCCCGCATGGTGCGCGACTTCTGCCGGGAACACAACTTCACATTCGCCCACAACTACCACACGAAGGGCAACCTGCTCATCTACCCCTGGGCCTACAACGCGACGCTGGCGGACTCCACTTTTTTCAAGTTTGCGCAGGTTTTTACCAAAGAAAACCACTACAAAGCGGGCATCACATTCGAGACCGTAGGCTACGCTGTCAACGGCAGTTCGGAGGATTGGATGCACGCCGAACGCGGCATCTACGGCTACACACCTGAGGTGGGCCGAGGACCGTTTTGGCCTACATCCGACTTCATCGACCCTTACAACAAGGCCAACGTGTGGCAAAATCTGGCCACCGGACTCTGCGCCCTGCGCTTCGGTTTGGTGGACGATTTGAGCGCCGACTACTGGTCGCTGCCTCAGTTCGATCTGCCCATGCGCTTCACCCGCTACGGGTTTCAAGAGGGTGCCTTCCAAGTATCGCTGCTGCCACTTACGCCCAATGTGACCGTCAATACATCACCCATTACCGTTGACGTACAGCATTTTAAGTCAAAAGATTTGCTGTACAGCGTCAAACTTTCCCCCACCATACAAGTCGGCGACGAGTTCGTGCTGCTGGTAAAAACCGAAAGCGGCGACTTCTCACGCACCGACACGCTGCGCAAGTTTTATGGTGGAAAAATCAAAACACTATACACCGAAGATGGCACCAGCGTCAGCGAATGGGCGGGTGCTTGGAAGACCACAACTGCCTCCTTTGTATCGTCCCCATCAAGCGTGACAGATTCGCCCAATGCCACATATGCCAACGGTGCCAACACCGAACTGACGCTCAACAACGTGATAGTGACCATCCCAGCAGGTGCCAAACAGCCCCTGCTGCGCTTCTGGGCGAAGTGGGATATTGAGGACAACCGCGATTATGTGGTCGTACTGGGTACAGGTGATCAAGTCTTCGATGTGCCGCTTTGTGGTCGCTTCACCAACACGGCGGCAGTGTCGCAAGGAGGCGGCAACTTCCAACTTTACGACGGCCTGCAAAGCACCTGGGTGGAGGAGTGCATGGACTTGTCCGACTTCATTGGACAGTCGTTCAAAACTACATTTCGGCTCAGAAGCGACGGCCAAAACCAGTTCGACGGCTTCTACTTCGACGACCTCCGGGTGGAATACATCGACCCGACACTGGTAAAAACGGTGAGCATCCCGGTCAGCAATTTCGACCTGAAACAAAACGAGCCGAACCCCGCCAATGCCTCCACCACCATTGCCTGGGAAAATGCCGAGCGCACCAATAATGCCGCCAATCTGTTGATTTTCAACGCGCTGGGCGAGCAAGTACTGAGTCTGCCGCTTGATCTGGCCGCTCAAAACCAAGTCACGCTCGACACCCGCAGTTGGCCGTCGGGCACATACACCTACTCCATCCGCAGCGAGCAGTGGCAAACAGTAGTGCGCAGCATGGTGGTGGTGAAGTGATATGTGCGCCATCGCCGGTTACCTCACCCGTTCTCCCCAGCCTACGCTGGACACCCTCTTCGCCATGAGCCATCTCATGGCGCACAGAGGCCCCGACGGCGAGGGCTGGTGGGCTGTGGATGCTGCTGATGGTCGTCAACTTTCGGGAAGTTCGGCAGAGGGAAATTTTTTTCACCGCTTGGCACTCGCCCACCGCCGCTACGCGGTGATGGATCGTTCGCCCGACGGTCACCAGCCGATGACTGTCGGCCGCTTGACGCTGGTGTTCAACGGCGAAATTTACAACCACGACGAACTGCGCCATGAACTCCGCTCGCTCGGTGCGCAGTTCCGCACAGCCACCGACACAGAGGTAGTGTTGGCTGCTTACCAGCACTGGGGCGAGCGGTGCTTTGAGCGGTTTCGCGGTTTTTTTGCACTTGCGCTGCACGATGCCCGCAGCCACACGCTGCTGCTGGCCCGCGATCCGCTCGGCAAGGCTCCGCTCTACCTACTCGAACGCCCCGACGGGCTGTGGTTCGCTTCCGACATCAAGCCGCTGCTGGCCGCTTGCCCCGACGAGCGCGAACGGGTGAGCCACGAGGCCGTAGCCCACTACCTCCACCTCGGCTGGCGCGACGTAGGGCATCGTACTTTTTGGCAAAACATCCGCTCGCTGCCCGCCGCGACGTGGCTGCGGGTGAACACACGCAGCGGCGAGACGACCACTCAGAGGTACTGGCATTTTCCCGAAAAAAGACTGACCCACAGCGAGTTGTCGTTGCCGGAGGCGGCTGAGCAGTTGCGCAATCTGCTCGCCCAAGCGGTGAGCCGTCGCCTTCGGGCAGCCCTGCCAGTGGGCTTCACGTTGAGCGGCGGGCTGGATTCGTCGGCCCTTGTCGCGCTGGCGGCGCAGCAGTCTGGCGGGGGCAAAATCCCGGTATTCACGGTGCGCTACGCCGACCCAAAGCAGGACGAATCACCCTTTGCCCGGCAGGTGGTGGCCCGCTACGCCGACCGCTTGGAACACATCGTGCTGGATGGCCTCGACCAAACGCTGGCTGATGTCGATGCTTGGGACTCGTTTTTCAACTTGCAGGAGGAGCCGTTTCACGACCCGGCGCTGTACACGGATTTTGTGCAACAGCAGCGGCTGAAAGCCGCAGGCCTCGGCGTGTGCATCACGGGGGCGGGCGGCGATGAGTTGCTGGCGGGCTACCCCGCCTTCGTGCCTACGCACTTCCGCTGGCTCATGGCGCAGCCGGGTTGGGGCAAATGGCCGCACTTGGCAGCGGATGTCGTGGCTTTTTTTCGCAGCCTTCCAGCGCGTGAACTGGCCAATTTGGTTGCCCGACGTTGGCTTGGTATAGGGCAAAGTGCTGGTTTTCAACTGCTCCGCCCTACCCTACCCTACCCTGCGCGGTTGCCGCAAGATCTTCACCACATGGTGCTGGCTAAAATGGGCGACGAGGCCATGCACTACTGGCTGCGCAGCACCAACAAGCACTACATGGGCATTCCGATGGAACCGCGTATGCCGTTTTTGGATGTAGATGTGGTGGAATTTTGCCTCCGCTTGCCGCCCGACTACCTCATCCGGCACGGTTGGAGCAAGTACATCCTGCGCCGAGCAGTGGCCGATTTGCTGCCGCCTGCCGTGCTGTGGCGCAAGCGCAAAATGGGTTTCCCGTTTGATACGGGGGCTTGGCTGAGCCAAAATAAAACAGATATTTGCCGACTCATCAGCCGAGATACGGACAACCCTTGGTTAGATGTGGCGGGGCTGATTCGAGCCTACCCTGACTTGTGCCGCCGCTCGCCCCAACTGCTCTGGCGCATGGTGTGTTTGAGTATGTGGTACCTGAAAATGGTGCAGCAAAAGAACTATGAACTATGAACGCGGAACTATGAACCAAGAACCAGCAACCGACAACTAATAACAAACCATGCGCTACCTCTCTCTCGATTTCTTTCGCGGCCTCACCATCGCCCTGATGATTGTGGTGAACGACCCCGGCACCTGGACACACGTGTACGCCCCGCTGCGCCATGCCGAGTGGCACGGCTGTACGCCTACGGATTTGGTGTTCCCATTTTTCCTGTTCATTGTGGGCGTGTCGCTGTGGTTCTCTTTTTCCAAGTTCAACCAGCGACTTACCCCCGACCTGACCCGCAAAATCCTGCGCCGCACCGCCCTGATTTTCCTCATCGGATTGGCCCTCAACGCTTACCCGTTTTTCGGAAAAGACTGGGGTGCGCTCCGCATCATGGGCGTGTTGCAGCGCATCGCGCTGGCCTACGGGTTGGGAGCCTTCCTGTGCGTGCTGCTGCCCCGTGCTACGCTGGCCATCGCGGGCGGCCTGATGCTGGCAGTGTACTGGACGATGTTGCACCTCGGCGGCGGTATAGAGCCTTACTCGCTGGAAACCAACTTGGTACGCACACTGGACATCGCACTGCTGACGGAATTCCACTTGTACAAAGGCTTTGGTATATCCTTCGACCCGGAGGGCCTGCTGGGTATGTTTCCGGCGGCGGTGACGGTGATTCTGGGCTACCTCACGGGCAGTCTCATCGCCGACCACAGCAACCAATCAACCAATCACCAATCACCAATCAACCAATCACCAATCACCAGTCAACCAGTCAACCAGTCACCAACTAACCTTGTTTTCGACCTGCTCTGGTACGGCACTTCGCTGGGTGCGGCGGGGCTGCTGTGGGGACTGGCTTTCCCCATCAACAAGCCGCTGTGGACGAGTTCGTATGTGCTGTACGCGGGCGGGCTGGCGATGATTTTTCTGGCCGTGTGCGTGTGGGCTTTGGACATCCGGGGCTGGACGCGGGCAGCCAAACCGTTCCTCGTGTTTGGGGCGAATCCGCTGTTCGCTTTTGTGCTGTCGGGGCTTTTGGTGAAAACGCTCGCTCTCATCAAGTACACCGATGCCGAAGGTAATTCGCACGGGGCGGCGCACTGGGTGTATCAGAACATTTTTTACCGGATTGACGCAGCGGAGTTTGGATCGCTGCTGTACGCGCTGTGCTACACGGCGGTAATCTGGGCGGTGTGCTGGGTGCTGTACCGGCGGGGGATTTTCATCAAAATCTAAATCAAACGTAAAAACTTAGCCACCCTTCACCCACGACAGCAATGGGACGCGGATGGAGCGGATTAGACAGATTAGAAATTGATTTTTGGGGATTTAAAGCGCCATCTCGAAA
>JAYSUY010000332.1:0-15721 GCA_043718855.1 Saprospiraceae bacterium
GGGTGTGCTGCGTGTGTCGATAGGGCATTTTTTCCAGCGCATGGGCTTGGTCAATCTGGCGATTTACCGGAAAGGATGACCTTGAAACAAGTGTGGTGCATCTGATTTAATTTGTTGATTATCAAGCACAAAATTAAATGTGCCACACTTTGTCCAAACACCATGTGTACCGTCACCTACATTCCTGCATCCGGCGGCTTCATCCTGACCCACAACCGTGACGAGGCACCGAGCCGCTCGCCGGATGGTATTTCTAAGATGAAAACTGCCGGAGGCGAGACCCTGCTTTTCCCCCGCGATACCAAGGCTGGCGGCACTTGGATCGCCACATCTCGAAGTGGCAAGACGGCCTGCCTGCTCAACGGCGCGTTTGAGAAACACGCCCATCGCCCGCCTTACCGCCGCAGCCGAGGGCTGCTGCTGCTCGATTTTTTTGACTGGGAAAATGCCGACGACTTTTTCCGCGACTACGACTTGGATGGTATCGAACCATTCACCCTGCTGACTTTCCAATCGGGCCAAGTGACCGAACTGCGCTGGGATGGCCACACGCGGCACTTAAAAAACCTCCCGCCCGGTGCTGCCCACTTTTGGTGTTCGGCGACCTTGTACCCACTGGAGATGCAGGTGCGCCGCGAGCAGGTTTTTCGTGAGTGGCTTTTTTTATTAAAAAATGCTGTCCCGATGCAGCAACGCCTCCTTCACTTGCACCGTACAGGCAGCGTCGGGGACCCCGAAAACGATTTTGTGATGAACCGGGGCGGACGGGTCTGCACCGTCAGCATCACGCAGGTGGTGGTAAAAAACAGCCAGACAGTACTTAGGTACCACGATTTGTTGGAGGCGCATCGGGCAAACAGAAAGTTGACTTTTGGGCCTTCTGTTGTCAATGGGTAGTCAACTGCCCGACATATTGTGGGTCAAACGTTAAAATTTTGTCAACTGGCGGAACAAAATTTTGGTCTGCCGATCTAATGTCCATATTTTGACCCCGAATTCGTGGTGTTGCCCATGACACTCGATTTTAAACCACCAATTGTTTTTCATTTTTCAATCTAATCTTTTTGATGAAACCACTCTTACTCATCCTTGCCTTCGTTACGAGTGTGATTGCGCTACAAGCGCAAAACGTCTCGAAACCCGATCTCTCCGTATTCCCCAATCCCGCCGCCGACTACATTTGTGTGCAGGACAACAACGACCTTGTGGGACACCTCACTGTCGTCAGTATGACGGGCCGCCGAGTAAAAGAATTTGAATTCTCCAAAGGCGAACACTACTCCATCGTGGACTTGCCCAAGGGGATGTACTTGGTACAAATTCTCGACCGCAGCAAGCAGATACTGACCACGCAGAAACTGCACAAGCGGTAATAAAATGTGGTCAATGTATTGAATGTGGTCATTGCAACACAAAAAAAAGCGGCCTACTGGAGTCTCCAGTAGGCCGCTTTTTTTTGTGTTGTGTCAAATCCCCACATCACCCAATCCCCGCCATCCACAGCATTTTTCACTGCAACTTGAAATTCCATATCAGTGTACCACACTGTTTGGGATTGTCCGAAGGCTGAAATTTGGTGCTTTTGGCAGCGGCTACGGCCTTGCTCCGCAGTCCGGGGTCGGAGGTAGTGGCACCACGCGAGATAGATTCGGCACTAATGACTCGACCGTTGGCATCTACGCAAACTTCGATGACGACCTTGCCACCCACTTGTGAGTTGTCGTTGATTTGGCCCCAAGCGGTCACCTTCCGGTTTCCAAAACCTTCTGCTGAACCACTGCCCCTGCCAGGCCCGTTGCCAGTACCACTGCCGCCGCCTGTGCCTGAGGTTGTGCCAAATGGGTTGCTGCCTGTGCCGCCAGGTGTGCCTTGATTGCCTGGTTTGCCTGTATTGCCTTGCCCGCTACCCGTCGCGCCGGGCTTCCCGAAGGTGCCGCCGAACTGGCCTTTTTTCTTGTCGCGCTCTTCCTGCTCGCGCCGGGCTTTGTCCGCAGACTCCTGCGCCACGCGCTTGCGCTCATTCTCAACAGCATCGGCTTGGCGGCGCTGCTCATCCTGCTGCTCCTTGACACGCTGCTGCTCCTGCCGTTTTTTATCCTCGGCTTGGCGCACGGCGGCAGTGTTGGGGTCGGATGTCGTAGGTGTGTTTTTAGGCACCTCGGCAGCCGTGCTGGGTTTGCTGGGGGCAGAGGTGCTGGGCGGTGGGGGGGCTGGAGCAGGTTTGGATGGGGTAGGCTCGTCGGCGGGCTGGTCGTCAGTAGCCGTCGGGTCACCTTGAGGGGCGGGGTCGTTGCCCTCGCCTTCATCAGGCAAACCAGCTGCCGCGTCGTCGCCGCCGCCGCCGAAAGCGCCCATATCGATCTCGATTGCAGAGATGGGAGGTGGAGGCATTTCGGATGCGCTGAAGCGGTAAAAAAAAAGCATGGCCAGCAGGATCGCGTGGAATACAAAACTGGCGAGAGATGCTTTGGAGCGGTTATCTTCTTGTTGAAGCGTGGCTTTCATAAAAAAGGTGTAGATAATGTGGTCACTGTGAGAAATACTGGATGCTTAACGATGGGGCATTTGCACACATCCGGCTTCTATAATTTTCGATCTGTACAGTCTGTAGTGTTGGTCACATTGACCACATTCCATCACAACCTGTCCCGATGAGTCGGGATTGACCACATTTATTGAGGCTTTGGGTCGGTGGCCAGTATGGTTTTGACCTGTAAGCGGTATGCAAGATCAAGCACCTGTACCACATAATCAACGGTAGCCGTTTTTTCGGCCACGATGGTGAGCGTAGTGGCTTTGGGGTCTTTGCCCTTGATTTTAGACTTGAGCAAATTTTCCAAATTGGCCAATGCGATGGGACGCTTGTCGGTATCCACATAAAATTTCCCAGCTGCATCAATCGAGACCGTGAGCGAGGGCGAGGCCATGGTGGTCGAGTTGCTCGACGGCAGGGCCAAGTTGAGGGCGTTGGGGGTGACGAACTTGGAGGTGAGCATGAAGAACATCAGCAGCAGGAAGATCACGTCGATCATGGCTGCGAGGCTGAACTCCGGCTCTACTTTGTTTCGGCGTTTGAGTGCCATATTTTTTCAGTTATGAGTTGTGAGTTATTGATTGTGAGTAACTTAGCGATGTGCCGAAAGTGATGAGCAAAAATATCTCATCACTCATAACTCATAACTCTTACCGAGAGGGTTCTTGCAGCAGGTCCATGAACTGCATAGCGGTATTCTCCATTTTGAAAATCACCTTGTCGAGGTTTGACACCAGTACGTTGTAGCCCGCCATAGCGATGATGGACACAATGAGGCCGAAAGCCGTAGCCGTGAGGGCGTGGTAAATACCGTTGGATAGCACCTGTGGGGTGATGTTGGTGGCCGATGCCATGTCTTGGAACGAGATGATCAGACCGATCACCGTACCCAACAGACCAATCATCGGAGCAATACCGGAGATGGATGCGAGTGTAGAGAGGTTTTTTTCGAGTTTCAGCAGCTCGAGGTTGCCCACGTTTTCAATGGATTTGCTGATGTCTTCGAGCGGCTTGCCGATACGGTCAAGACCTTTTTCCACCATGCGGGCCATTGGCGCGTCTACGCTTTGGCAGAGGGCTTTGGCGGCTTGCAGGTTGCCGCTCTCGACGC
The DNA here is from genome assembly GCA_043718855.1 of Saprospiraceae bacterium. Lineage (GTDB taxonomy): Bacteria > Bacteroidota > Bacteroidia > Chitinophagales > Saprospiraceae > M3007. Next base: position 3,645 of record JAYSUY010000332.1, read on the forward strand.
TGGCTCGGATGCTGTTCATAAAGTTAGTGTCCACTTGGCCAGCACGTGTGATGGTGAAATACCGCTCAAAACTGATGTAAACGGCCACAATGGACAGGGCAAACAGGATGGCGATGACGACAAGACCTGACGTGCTGCTGCCGAGAATAATGTCGAGCAGACTTTTGGATTCAGCGGCAACGGCAACAGCCCCTTCTTTTGGGGCTACTTGTAGAAAAAAGAAGGAAGCGAGAAGGACATTCAATGACATAAAACAGTGTTGTTTGTTGGTAAAAACCGAGTTGTTCTGGATTGGAGCGAAGCGAACGCCAAAAGTAGGCCATTTTGTATTCCCTCAAATCTTTCCCTTAACATTTTGAGGCTTGGGCTGCAAACCGCGCACGATTTTCGGAGAGTAAAAACAATAGGCTGCATGGCACCGTGCCATACAGCCTACTGAAAATCCTTCTGCTCCCTGCTTCACATTTTTTGTTTCAGCGGGAGCGCACTGTTGCTGCTGCTCACTCCGGCAGTTTCAAGCACAGCGCATGAAACCTATCGTGCGTGTACAGCAGCCCGGTCGCTTCGTCAATGGCGATTTCAGAGTCGAAGAAGGTCGCCCGGTCGTCCTCTGCCGCCGTTGGCGGCCGCTCCGCGAAGATGTTGGTACCTGTGGCCGCGTCCACGCAGTGTAGTTTGGCACTGCCCATCGCGGTGAAGTAAATCCGCCCCTTGTAGTGTACCATGTAGTTGCGGCTGCCGCCGGAGTCGGTGTTGCGCCAGATCATCTTGCCGGTCATCTTGTCCACCGCGAAAAGGTCGGTGTCGTGCGGCCCGGCGATGAGTTTTTCGCCCACGATGAGCAGGTTGGTGGTCAGGAAACCGTGTCCGCCACCAAAGTCCTGCCGCCACACCACTTGCCCGCTGAGCAGGTTGAAGCAGTACACGGCGAGGTCCGTCTGGAAGTACACCCGGTCGCCTTCGATGAGCGGCAGGGTTATGTTGTTTGAGTTGCGCTCGGGGAGCAGCGTCTTCCACAGCACTGAATCGGCCGTGAGGTTGTAGCCGTACATCGTGATTCGCCCTTTTCCAGACTTGAAGTTGACAGAAGCCTCCTGAAACACCAACAGCGTATCGCCCCATGGAGCCACAGCCACCGAAGGCGCACAAAGGAAGGGTGAGAAATTGTCTGCTCCGATGTGGGCAGAAAAAATCGTGTCCCAGCCCTGAAACTGGCTGGTGTTGCACCGTACTAAGGCTGAAAAATCATGGCCGGGAATCGAGTGCTCGGCAAAAAACATATCGCCGAAGGCATTGACCCGGTTGATCCCAGTGGTGCTATCTGGTCGGAAGTCCGACCAAATTGTGCGGCCGTCTTTCATGTCCACCTTGTTCAGTTCACGTGTCCAAGACAACAAAATAAAATTGTTGCTTACGCTAAACTGGTACCGTTCAGTAGGACTTGCGGCTGGATGTTTCCAGCCTTGCCATGTCCACAAAGGTGTGCCACCTTGTTTGGATAAGGCTATGATCCGCATTTTCCCATCGGTACTGTACGGCCTCGCACCTACAATGACCTTGTCGTCAAACAAAACTGGAGGCAAGCTCCTGCACGAGGTTTTGCTCTCGTGCAAAAAAGCCTTCCATATCAAAGTCGGCTTTGGCCCTTCTTTCGGTACTTCGGGGTTCCATTTCGGCTCTATATCTTCTTCCTTTTTACAGGAAAAAGAAGAGAGCAGGATCGCGTAGAGCAAAATCTGAATTGCTTTCATAGTCGTTGTTATCGTGTGTTTTGTCAAAAAAGCCGGCAGCGCGGCAGGAGAGCCGCGCTGCCGGTGCTTTTCACTCCGGCAGTTTCAAGCACAGCGCATGAAAGTCATCGTGCGTGTACAGCAGCCCAGTTACTTCATCAATAACAATTTGAGAAGCAGAAAAAGTAGCCCGGTCATCGTCCACCGCCGTCGGCGGCCGCTCCGCGAAGATGTTGGTGCCGGTGGCCGCGTCCACGCAGTGCAGTTTGCCGCTGCCCATCGCGGTGAAGTAGATGCGGCCTTTGTAGTGAACCATGTAGTTGCGGCTGCCGCCAGAGTCGGTGTTGTGCCAGATCATCTTGCCGGTCATTTTGTCCACCGCGAAAAGGTCGGTGTCGTGCGGCCCGGCGATGAGTTTTTCGCCCACGATGAGCAGGTTGGTGGTCAGGAAGCCGTGCCCGCCGCCAAAGTCCTGCCGCCAGACTACTTGCCCGCTGAGCAGGTTGAAGCAGTACACCGATGCCTCAGCCTGAAAATACACCCGGTCGCCTTCGATGAGCGGCAGGGCCACGTTCGAGTTGCGCTCTGGCAAAGGCGTTTTCCACAGCACTGAATCGGCCGTGAGGTTGTATCCGTACATCGTGATGCGCCCTTGCCCGGAGTTGAAGTTGACCGAGCGGTCTTGAAACACCAGCAGCGTGTCGCCCCAAGGGGCTACCGCAGCTGATGGTGAGCAGAAGCAGGGAGAGAAGTTGTCCAGCCCTTTGTAGGCAGAAAAAATCGTGTCCCAGCCTTGGAATTGGCTGATGTTGCACCTGACCAAGGCTGAGAAATCTTGCCCCGGAAGTTCGTGTTCAGCAAAAAACATATCGGCGAAAGAACTGAACCGATAATCCCCAGTAGACTCGTCTGGTCGGAAATCAGACCAAACGGTGCGTCCGTCTTTCATGTCCACCTTGTGTACTTCTCGAATCGTGGGCAATAAAATAAACTGCCCGCTTACGCTGAACGAATATGGCTTCCAAAGATTCGCTGACGGGCTTTTCCATTCTCTCCAAGTCCATAAAGGGATTCCTCCTTGTTTGGACAAGGCCATGATTTGCATATTGTCAAGCCCAGATAACCGCTTGGCACCAAAAAGCACAGCACCTTCGAAGATAACTGGAGGAAGGCCAAAACAGGCAGTTTTACTTTCGTGGAGAAAAGTCTTCCAAACTATCTTGAGTTTAGACTCCACCTTGGGTGGCCCGGGATCGGGTATGAACACATACTTTTCCTTGTGACAGGAAAAGGAAGAGATCAACATCGCGCAGAGCAAAACTTGAGTCACTTTCATAGTCTGCGCTTTTATCAATTAATTTTGAAATAAAGGTCATAAGCACCATTGTACAGCCCTTCCAGACACTTCTTTGTTTCACCATCATTCCGATTAGAGAAGTGGCTGCTCCCTGGCATCAGCACCGGCCCGCCTGTCGCGTTGGGCAGGTGCTTGGCACTGCTGGCCTTGACGATGCCATCGCTGGGGTGGTCTATCCAGCCGGGCACCTGAAAGTTCATGTTGATCTGAAAGCAATTGTAGCCAGCCGGAGGGTTGCTGGAGCAAGAGCCGAGCGTTTGGATGGGCGGGCCACCGCCAGTACACAAGCAGCCGAGACGGGTCTCTGTGACCATGCCAAACTCCCGTAGGCGGGTGGCGGTTTTGAACTTGTCGTTAGAGGTTTCCCACCAGTATGCGCCCAAGTCCCAAGCCTCCGCTTTTTCCCGATATCCCCGAGCTATTTTGTTGCGCCCCTTGCTCTTGTGCCATTCGTATAGGTGCCAGTTGAAATCGGACTTTTCCTCGTACTTGGTCTTGGCAGCCTGTACGCTAGTCCACAGGGGCATGTCGTTGGTAGCACCCCAGGGAGGGAAACTGTTCGCGCCTACTCCAAAAACACCAGAGAACTGCATGGTGCGCCAAAAGACTGGCTCGCCTTCGATCCCGTAGAAAGCCACTTTGGGCTTGTCAGAGAAGTAGGCATTGAGGCCGTCCAGATAGGGAGCATCCTCTGCAATATCATTTGCAATCGCTTGATTAAACTGGCTGAGGAAGGTAGAGGTCAGCACTCCTGCTACTTTGATGCAAAAGAGATTGGTGATATCTTCCACCTTCTCTCCAATGCCCAACAGGGTAATCCAGCGGGCAGGCAAATTATCTAAGCCTGGGCCAGGCAACAAATCTGTGCATGCACTGATAGCCATCTTTTTTAGGTCTTCTTTTCCATTAACGATGCCCGCGCCCAGATTGGAGCCTCCAAAACCGACAAACCCGCCCATGCGGTACGGATCGCCACTCTCCCCAAACTGCCTGTCCATCTCTCGGGCAACTACTCCACCCAAACTGCTGCCGATCACATAGTTGCGCTCGGGGTCAATGTTGAAGGCGGCATTGGCTCCTTCATTGGCAGCAAGCAAACCTCTGTAATTAGAGTTGTTGCGCACGACTAACGAAGCGGCAGACAGATCGTTGGTTAGGAATTCGCTATAGTCTGGGAACATGGATAGCGCGTTCGGGAAGTTTTTCATCATCTCGGCCCCTGCCACAGACCAAGACCCTTCGTTGCCGCCCAGCCCGTGCAGGTAGTACACGAGCCGCTTGCCAGCCGTGGGGCCAGTCGTGGGGGGAATCAGGGGCAGGTCGGGCGGGATCGGAGCGATGGTCGGCGGGCCGGGGTTGCCGGTCGGCGTGTCGGAATCGCCGCAGTCCGGGGCAGTCTGGGCATACACGAAGGTGCCGGCCAGCCACAGGAGCGCGAGGAACATGATTTTTTTCAATTCCATGACTTGTGCTTTTTGATGTGAACTTATTGGATGGAGAGGATTTCGGTGTGCAAATGCCCCGATGTGGCGACGACGACTGCGTACCTGCCGCTCGGCAAAGCCGATACGTCCAACGGCACCAACGAGGAGCCGGGCAGCACCTCTATCGTGTGGGAGAGCATCGTCCGACCGGTCATGTCCGTCACCTGCACCAGCATGGTGCCAGCAGTTGTGCCGTTCAGCGCGAGGTGCAGCAGCCCGCGGTGGGTCGGGTTAGGGAACAAGCGGAAGGAGAGGGGAGATTCCGAAGGGTCGCGCAGCGATGTGGGGCGGAGCGCCCCGCCTACGTCATCGAAAAGGGTGTAGTTGCGGTAGAGTTTCTGGACGATTTTCTCCGCACAAGCCCCGCTGGGCAGCACGAGCGGTATCCGCTCGATTTCTACTGTGGGCAGTTTGCGGCTTTCGGCATCCGATTCGTAGAGCGTGAACTGCGCGCTCAGCAGTTTGCCGTTTTCGTAAACATCGCGGTAGAGGTGCTGGAGGGCCGGGTCGTAGCGGATGGAGTCGTCGGCTGTGGCCGCATAGACCACCCCGGTTGGGCCTACCGAGACGGTGTAGCCCTCGTCTTGCAGCGTCTGGATGTAGTCGCCCACCGAGGTAGGCATCCCGAAATCTGTGAGTCCGTTGTCCAGCACGTCCAGCACGAGGCTGTCCAACTGGGCCGCTTGCAGGACGCTGGTGGTGTCCGCACTGTTGAGTGTGCCGTCGCTGCGCCAGTACTTGGCGCTGTCGCGGGTGATGAGGAACTTGCTGACCCTCGGCATCGGTGCGCTGTTCTGATAGCCCACATAGTTGGTGGACTCGAAGAACATGGTGAGCCGGTCGGCAGTGTCAATGCTCCACTCGTGTCGCTGCTCATCGCTCCGGTTCACGAGGTAATACCAGTCAAGCGGCTCCAAGTCGTTCGGGTCTTCGATGTTGTGGTACTCCCGGAAGGAGATGTCGAAGCCCACGAAAGCCTTGAGGCCAGCGGTGGAGACGACCTGAGCGAAGGGTGCGCTCAGATTGGCCGAGATGAGAAAGAACAGGAGGAGAAAGGTTGGCCGCAGGGTCGCGGCATTGGCAGAATCGGGGTTACGGCGAATTTTGTTCGCCCCCCCCCCCCAACGTCACAGAAGATGTGCGGGGTGTTTTGCAAAATTTTCATGTTGAAAACGGTTTGGTGTAAGCCCAAAAATTCGCGTCCCGGCATCGCGCCCTGACTTTTTGCGTGTGGGGCAGGGAGGAGGCCCACAGCGATCGCCCCTCAAGGTATGCGAAAAAAAACGGATTGTACAAATAAAATTTTAATTTTAACGATTGCATCAAGAATACTGTATCTTTTTCTATTGCGTCGTCAAAATTTTGTTGGCCTTTCATGCTATCTTTCCCATCACCAGCCGATAACACTTTGTCCTCACCAGCAGCATTCCTACCCCTCAACCTGCGCTAAAACTGCCTCAATGCCGTTTTTGCCACGAAACCCTACTTTCGCCCCCAACTTCAAGGGGCAAAGGGCAAAAGACAGCCAGTGACCAACAACCAGCAACCAAAAACCAACAACACCCTCCGCACATGGACATCTACGCCCGCAAATCGCATTGGAAGTGGTACCTCGCTACCGCAGGGGTAGCGATCATCATCCTTTCGCTGCTCTACACCCGCAATTTGGCCGACCGCCTTTCGGAGCGAGAAGTGCAACAAGCCATGCTGTGGACTGAAGCCCAGCGCTCGCTGCACCGCGTGGCCAACGATACCACCGAGTTTTTTCACTGCGACCTTACGCTCGAAGCCCGGGTGCTCGAACTGAACAAAACCATCCCCGTCATCCTCGTCAATCAAGCCGGGCAGGTGGTGGATGCGATCAATGTACCCGGCAGCGAAGGCGACAAAATAGATGTGACGATGGTGGAAGCCGAACTCCGCAACATGCTCCGCAGCCGCTCGGTAGATTCCATCGATGCCTTCATTCCGCCCGATGTGCGCTACAAAGTGTACTACTCCCACTCTACGCTGCTCGATTGGCTCCGCTGGTACCCCTTCGTCCAGATGTTCCTGATCTCGATTTTTATCGGCTTCGGGTACCTGAGTTTCAGTGCAGCGCGGCGGGCAGAGCAAAATCAGGTGTGGCTCGGCATGGCTAAAGAAACTGCCCATCAACTCGGTACACCCATCACCGCCATACTCGGCTGGGTGGAAACGCTGCGGGCTGTCAACGAAGAACGCCCCGACAACCTGGAAATGCTCGACGAACTCCGCAACGACGTGACCCGCCTCGAACTCGTGGCCGACCGCTTTTCCAAAATTGGTGCAGTACCCGAACTCACCCCCACCAACATTTACGACCAGTTGGAGAAATGCCGCGCCTACATGCAGCGACGCGCCCCGCGCAAAGTCACGTTCGATTTCCCTGAACCTGCACAGCACGAGCCGCTGCTGGCGGGCATCAATGCACCACTGTTTGATTGGGTGTTTGAAAACCTGCTTCGCAACGCCATTGATGCAATGGAAGAGGGCGTGGGCAACATCGCCGCCCGTGTTTATTCCGAAGGCCGCTACGTCTGTGTGGACATCAGCGACACCGGCAAGGGCATCGCGCCGAGCAAACTTAAAACCGTCTTCAAGCCCGGTTATTCCACCAAAAAACGCGGCTGGGGCCTCGGCCTGTCGCTCTCTAAACGCATCGTGAAGGAGTACCACCAGGGCAAAATTTACGTCAAGCACTCCGAGCAGGGTAAAGGCACCACGTTCACCGTGAAACTGCCTACTGCGTAAAGAGCAAAAGGCAAAGGGCGAATAGCAAAACAGGGCAAACGCACCAAATCTGGAAATCGGGTTTGAAACAGTAGTAAAGCCCCAGCGGGGCGTAACAGACACCTATTTTTGCTGCGCCCCGATGGGGCTGGTTGGCTGTCGCCAGCACATTTCTACCGATGCTACGCCCCGCTGGGGCTTCCAGATTTTGATGCGTTTGCCCTGATAAGTGGCTCACTAAAATTAGTTTAGGTTATGTAGCAAAGGCGCAGAAGCGCAAAGTATTCAGCGTCAAAACTTTGCGCCTCTGCGCCTTTGCGAGACATTGTGTCGTGGTACTTAGCAAACAGCAAATGACGAAAAAACCCATCCTCGGTGCCGCTTTCCTGATGGCCACATCAGCCATCGGGCCGGGCTTCCTGACCCAAACGACCGTGTTCACCGCCCAGTTGGGGGCCAGTTTTGGCTTTGTCATCCTGCTCTCCGTGCTGCTGGATTTGGGGGCACAGGTCAACATCTGGCGGGTGGTGACAGCCTCCGGGCGGCCTGCGCCAGAGATCGCCGGACTGACCTTGCCGGGCTTGGGCCACGTGATCACGCTGCTCATCGCCTTCGGCGGATTGGCTTTCAACATCGGCAACGTGGCGGGTACTGGGTTGGGATTCGAGGTGTTCACCGGGCTGCCTGCCGCTTGGGGGGCAGTGCTGAGTTGCGGGGTGGCGGTGGGCCTGTTTTTGAGCCGCGACGCGGGCCGCGCACTCGACTGGTTTGCTCGTGTACTGGGTTTTCTGATGATTGTACTCACCGCTTGGGTGGCATTTTCGGCGCAGCCGCCGATGGGCGCGGTAGCGTACCGCACGTTTTTTCCCGAAAAAATAGACTTGAATGCAGTGCTGACACTCGTGGGCGGCACAGTGGGCGGCTACATCTCGTTCGCTGGGGCGCATCGCCTGCTCGATGCGGGCGTGAGCGGCCCAGAGCAGGTGCCGACGGCCACACGCAGTGCACTCACGGGCATCGGTGTAGCTACGCTCATGCGGATGCTGCTGTTCCTTGCTGCTTGGGGCGTAGTGGCTGGAGGTGCCACCATCGATGCCGCCAACCCGCCTGCTTCCATGTTTCGCATCGCTGCTGGGGAGTGGGGGTATCGCTTTTTTGGGCTGGTGATGTGGTCAGCAGCCATCACCTCGGTGGTGGGTGCTACATTCACCTCGCTGTCGTTCCTGCAAGCCTCGTTTCCGGGTTTGAAAAAACACCACACCCTGCTGATGTCGCTTTTTATCGCCACCTCGCTGGCGGTATTCCTCACCGTGGGCAAACCTGTAAAAACACTGCTGCTGGCCGGATTGCTCAATGGCCTCATCCTCCCAGTAGCGTTGGCAGCCATGCTGTTGGCTGCTCGGCGCATGGATTTGACGGGTGGCTATCGGCTGCCGCTTGCTGGGCAAATAGCCGGTTGGACGGTGGTCGCTGTAATGACTTGGATGGCGGCGATGGCGTTTTGAATGGGCGAAATGACCTGACACAGAGCGATTTTTGTAAAAAATAGTAAAAATTTAGCCTCCCCTTGACTTGTCATGTCGCAGCGCAGCGGAGACATCTACACAACCCAAGTTCCCCGACATTTCTTGGCCGAGGCTTCCGAACGAGGCTTGGCTTGTGCAGATGTCTCCGCTGCGCTGCGACATGACAAGGACGAGGAGCGGGGCGGCTAAATTTTTGTAAAAAATCTACCGTTTACGCCTCGCCCCCATACCGCTCGCGCAGCGACTTTTTCAGTGCCAACATCTCGTCGCGGTGTTGTGCTGCGGTGATGAAATCGAGGTCTTTCGAGGCTTTTTTCATTTTATTTTCGGCTTCTGCCGCCATTTTTTCCAACTGGCTGCGCGTTGCGTAAGCCACGATAGGCTCAGCAGCGAGGCTGAGTTCCTCCTGCTCAACGTAGTATTTCACCGGCTCGCCTACATCTCGGATGTCGAGGATGCTGCGGGTGGCCATGATCTGATCCTTCGTCTTCGTCACCGTGCGCGGCGTGATGCCCCGCTCCTCGTTGTAGGCAATCTGGATGGAGCGGCGACGCTGGGTTTCTTCGATGGTGTTGCGCATCGAGTCGGTCATTTTGTCGGCGTAAAAAACCACGAGGCCGTTCGAGTTGCGGGCCGCACGGCCAGCCGTCTGTGTCAGCGAGCGGGCGTTGCGCAGGAAACCCTCCTTATCGGCATCCAAAATCGCCACAAGCGACACCTCGGGTAGGTCAAGGCCTTCGCGCAGCAGGTTCACACCGATCAGCACATCGAATACGCCGAGGCGCAAGTCGCGAAGGATTTCCACCCGCTCCAGCGTCTCCACCTCCGAGTGGATGTAGCGGCAACGCACCCCCACCTTCGCCATGTAAGTTGCCAACTCTTCGGCCATGCGCTTGGTCAGTGTAGTCACCAAAGCCCGCTCGCCAGCATCCACACGCAGCTGTATTTCTTCCAGCAAATCATCGATCTGGTTGAGCGAAGGGCGCACTTCGATAGGCGGGTCAAGCAGTCCGGTCGGGCGGATAATTTGCTCAACCACAACGCCTTCCGTTTTTTCCAACTCATAGTCGGCGGGCGTTGCGCTCACAAAAATCACCTGATTCATCATGCCCTCGAATTCCTCAAAATTCAGCGGACGGTTGTCCATCGCCGAGGGCAGCCGGAAGCCGTAGTTCACTAATGACTGCTTACGGGCGCGGTCGCCGCCCCACATGCCGCGTACCTGCGGAATGGTGGCGTGGCTCTCGTCAATGATCATCAGGAAGTCATCGGGGAAATAATCGAGCAGGCAGAACGGGCGCGTACCCGGCTGGCGTTGGTCAAAAAAGCGCGAGTAGTTTTCGATGCCAGAGCAGTAGCCGAGTTCTCGGATCATTTCCAGATCGAACGATGTGCGCTCCTTGATGCGCCGGGCCTCACCGATGCGCCCCTCACGGATGAAGTACGTTTCCTGCGCCTTCATCTCATCCTGAATCTGGTTCATAATCTCGTTGATCCGCTCCTTCGGGGCCACGTACAGGTTGGCCGGAAACACCGCAGCCTCGTCCATCGAGTTCATGCGCTTGCCCGAAGTCAGTTCGATGCTCTCGATGCTTTCCACCTCATCGCCCCAAAAAACCACCCGGTAGCCCCAGTCCGCGTAGGGCAAATTGATGTCCACCGTATCACCGCGTACCCGGAAAGTGCCGCGCGAAAAATCCGTCTCCGTGCGCGAGTACAGGCTGTCCACCAGCGCGTACAGAAACTGGGTCTTGTTCAGTTTCATGCCCTTCATCAGGCGGATGATGCCGGTCGCGTAGTCGTCGGGGTTGCCCATGCCGTAGATGCACGACACCGAGGCCACGATGATGATGTCGCGGCGACCAGAGAGCAGCGTGGAGGTGGCTTTCAGGCGCAACTTGTCCACCAACTCGTTGATTTGCATGTCTTTCTCGATGTAAGTATCCGACACCGACATGTATGCCTCCGGCTGGTAGTAGTCGTAGTACGACACAAAATACTCCACCGCATTGTCTGGGAAAAAGGTCTGAAACTCCCCGTAAAGTTGAGCGGTGAGGGTTTTGTTGTGGGTCAAAACCAGCGTCGGGCGGTTCAGTTGCGTGATGACGTTGGCCATCGTAAACGTCTTGCCAGAGCCGGTCACACCAAGCAGCACCTGGGCCTGGTCGCCCTGCCGGATGCCGTTCACCAACTGCGCGATGGCTTGCGGCTGGTCGCCAGTGGGAGTGTAAAAAGAAGTGAGTTTGAAATCCATAGCAGTAGCCCGGAATGATATTCCGGGAGGATAATATTCCCGGATGGCATTCCGGGATGCTTAGTAGATGCCCGGAATGCCATTCCGGGGTACAAGGTCAAAGCACCGTTTTCAGCACCTTCCACACATTTTCCGCCACGATTTTTTGCCCCTCTGGATTGGGGTGAATGCCGTCTTCGAGGTTGAGCGAAGCGATACCAGCCACATTTTCCAGCAGGAACGGGATGAGTACGGCGTTGTTGGCTTTGGCGAGCGCGGTATACATTTCCCGAAAAGTATCGGTGTACGTCGCCCCCAAATTGGGCGGTGCCAACATCCCTGCCAGTACGATTTTACAAGCGGGGCGGGCGGTTTTGACCTGATCCAGGATGGATTGCAGGTTGGTTCTGGAGGCTTCGAGGGGCAGGCCGCGCAGGGCATCGTTGGCGCCCAGTTCCAGCACAAAAACATCCATCGGCTGTTGCAGCACCCACTCGATCCGGTTTTTGCCATCGGCGGTGGTCTCGCCGCTCAGCCCGGCGTTCACGCAGATGTAGGGCAGCCCAAGCGAATCGATTTTCCGCTGGATGATGGCCGGAAACCCCTGCTCTGGCGGCAGATTGTAGGCTGCCGTCAGGCTGTTTCCAAAAAAAACGATGGACTTGCGGACGGGAGCGGCAACGGCATTTGACCCCGACGAGGCGGTGCCGCTGGAGGTGGCCGCTGGGTCAGTGGGCGATTGGCAAGCCAAAAACGCCAGTGCGAAGAGAGAAAAGAACAAGTATTTCATAGCAAAAATGTAGCACCGACGCTCAGTCGGCAAAAGATCAAAAGTGGTTGAAACAAGCGATTAAGCAGGTGTTTTTCCTCAAAAACCACCCCCGACCAGCACCTCCACACACTGCCGCACCTCCTCCTCCGTGTTGTAATAGTGCGGAGAAATGCGCAACGCCCACTCCACGCCTTTTCGGGGAAAATCAATCTGCGCTACGAACA
>JAYSUY010000333.1:0-5182 GCA_043718855.1 Saprospiraceae bacterium
GGCGAGGATGCCAACAACGGCATTCGTTGAGAACCAGGCACTTGCCTTTGTTGGCATCCTCGCCAACAAACCCCCTCAACTTCACATCCTATTTTTTACACGTTCCTAAAAAGAAAACCACCAGCACAACTTGAACGTTAAAAATCAAGTCTGCTGGACTGCGTTCCGGTTCGTGACCTTTTTGCACAAAGGCCGTTTGAACAGCCGATGCAAACGTGTGCCAGCAGTGGTGTTCAACATAAATTCCATCCATTCAGCAACTTCCACCCACTTTCTCGCTTACCTTTGCCTCACTAAAAATTCAACTTCCGGTATTTGTCCGCCCTGGACATCGAAGTTTTCTGGATGCAACTTGAGCTGCTTTTTAAAAATTCGCTCATTTTCCAGTACCGCATCCTGCTCGCTTTGCCCCATGAAGAGCCGCCAACGGCGGCTCACAGCGCACGAGACCGGAAATTCCAAATCACGGAGCCATCGGCTTTGTTTGTTCCTCATTGTACGCCGCAACCATGCAGCGCACGAGGTTGAATGATCCAGTCCGCCCTCCACATTGTACATTCACATTCATGTTATTCAAAGAATTATCGCTCATCGAGCCGCTCCTTCGCGCGCTTGAAACCGAGGGCTACGAGCAGCCTACGCCCATCCAAGAGCAGTCCATCCCCATCGTTTTGGCCCGCCGTGACTTGCTGGGTTGTGCGCAAACGGGTACAGGAAAAACCGCCGCGTTTGCACTGCCCATGTTGCAGTTGCTCAATGAAGGTAAAGCCCAGCCAGCCAAAGGCCGCCCCATCCGCGCCCTCATCCTTACCCCTACCCGCGAACTCGCCATCCAGATCGCCGAGAGCTTTGAAGCCTACGGCAGAAACCTGCAGGTGCGCAACCTCGTCATCTTCGGCGGCGTGGGCCAAACGCCCCAGACCGATGCGCTCCGACGCGGCACCGATGTACTCGTGGCAACGCCCGGTCGTCTGCTCGACCTGATGAACCAGGGCTACGTTTCGCTCCGCGACATCGAAATTTTTGTGCTCGACGAAGCCGACAGGATGCTTGACATGGGCTTCATTCACGACGTAAAAAAGGTGATCGCCAAATTGCCCACCAAGCGACAGACCTTGTTTTTCTCGGCCACCATGCCCGACGAAATCTCCAACTTGGCCAACTCCATCCTCACCGACCCGATGCGTGTGGAAGTTACCCCAGCCTCGTCCACTGCCGAAAACGTAGAGCAGGCGCTCTATTTTGTGGATAAACAGGACAAAAAGCACCTGCTGGTTCACTTGCTGAAAGACCAGTCCATCCGCTCCGCGCTCGTGTTCACGCGCACCAAGCACGGGGCCAACAAGGTGGCCGCTGATGTGATCAAAGCGGGTATTTTCGCCGAAGCCATACACGGCAACAAGTCGCAGAGTGCCCGTCAGGCCGCTCTCCAAAATTTCAAGACCGGCCGCACCCGCGTACTCGTGGCTACCGACATCGCTGCTCGCGGTATCGACATTGATGAACTCTCTCACGTAGTCAACTACGAATTGCCCAACATCCCCGAAACCTACGTCCACCGCATCGGGCGCACCGGGCGGGCGGGCATGAGCGGCATCGCGCTTTCTTTCTGCGAAGCCGAAGAAATTCCCTACCTGAGAGACATTCAGAAACTGACTGGACAACTTGTGCCGGTAGTGGCCGAACACCCTTACGCTGCCAACCTCAGCGCACCGGGCATCCCGCAGCCACAGCAGCGCAAGGAAAAAGGTGGGCAAAAGCAGCCCGTCCAAAAAGTGCCCGCACTGCAACGCCCCGACATGATCCCCATGCCTGAGCGTCGGCCTGATACCATGCGCCCCGGCCAACAACCGCGCAATGACAACCGAAACGGGAATCGCCAAAACCAATCACAACCTGTTGATGGACAGGAACAATTGCCGCAACGGAATGAAGGCCGATCAAGCGGCCAGCCCAACGATGGCGGCCAGCGCCGCAACAACGACCGCCCACCGCGGGAGCAGCGCGACGGCGGGCAAAACCGCCAGCAGGGCCGCTCGCAGGGCAACCAACGCCCCAACCGCGAGGACAACTTCCAGCGGCCACAACCGCAACGCCCGCAGCAAGTTAAGTCGGAAAGCAAGCCCAACTCTGCCGAAGTATCGTCTGCTATGCGCAACCGTTTTGCATCCATCCTGGAAGTATCGGCCATTGAAAAGCAGGTGCGGCCACCCAAACCGAAACCGGACTACCGCGATCGAGACCGCGACAAGGACCGCGACAACAACAGTGGCGGCGGCAACAACACTGGTGGCGGTGGTGGCAACCGAGGCGGCGGCAACAACCGCAACAATCGGGGCGGTGGCGGCAGAGGCCGATAAAGTTGAGTAAATCACGAAAGAGCAACAGGGCAAACACATCACATGTGTTTGCCCTGTTTTTTTCAAAATGGTGTACAAATTGCCCAACAAGCCACGCACTTAGAAAACGTCTGGCGAATTGGACATGAGGCATACCTTTGACACTATGAAAGTCGTCATCCCAGTAGCCGGCGCGGGTACCCGGCTCCGCCCCCACACTTACACCCAGCCCAAGCCCCTGATGCCCGTGGCAGGCAAGCCCATCATTCGCTTTATCGTGGACAAACTCATTGAAGTCGGCATCACGGACTTCGTGTTTGTGATCGGCTACTTGGGCGATAAAATCCGCAACTATTTGGAGCAGACTTACCCTGATCTGCACCTCGAATTTGTGTATCAAGAACACCGCGAAGGTTCGGCCCATGCCATCATCACGGCCCGCGAAGCGATTGAGGACGAAGACGAGATTTTCATCGCGTTCGGCGACACGATTTTTGATGTTGACCTGCGGCAAATGCTGAACAGCCCGTACTCCTGCCTGGGGGTGAAGAAGGTGGCTGATCCCCGCGAATTTGGCGTAGCCGAAATCGACGAAAACGGCTTCGCGCTCCGCATGGTAGAGAAGCCCCGCATCCCGAAGTCGAACATGGCCATCGTAGGCCTCTACAAAATCCGGGAGGTAACTGCCCTGCTGAGGGCCATCGATCACCTGATGCTCAACAACGCACGCACCGTGGGCGAATACCAACTGACCGACGCGTTGCAGTACATGGTGGAGCAGGGCATCCGGTTCCAGACCATGCCAGTAAGCAACTGGTTTGACTGCGGTCGGAAGGAGGTGTTGCTGGAAACCAACGCGATGCTGCTCAGCCAGCGCGGCTACGCCACCAACGAGTTCCAGTTGCCAGAGTGTGACAACACGATCTTCATCCATCCGGTGGCGGTAGGAGCCAACTGCCAGATTGTCAACAGCATCATCGGCCCCAACGTGACGGTGGGCGACAACGTCAACATCAACGGCTCCATCGTGAAGGACAGCATCATTGGCAGTTTCGCAGCGCTGGAGGATGTGGTACTCAAACACTCCGTAATCGGCAGCGATGCCAGCATACGCGGAATGAACCTGAGCCTGAACATCGGGGACAATACGGAGATTGATTTTTGACTTGCGCTATCTCACCTTCACCAATTCCCACTTTTCACCCGCTGTACCCGCTCTTCTTTGGAGAGGGCAGGGGTCTGGAGTTCGCCCCCAACGACCTACCTTTGTCACTCGCTTTCGCTTCGCCATGATCATTGCCAACCCGATGTACGATTCCGTTTTCAAGTACCTCATGGAGGGCTTGGAGATTGCCCGTGAACTGCTCTCCGTGCTGCTGCGCGAGCAGATCAAGAGCCTGACAGTCAAGCAGCAAAAGACCTCGGTAGAACTTGCGGACTACTCCATCGCTATCCTTCGCATGGATTTCAAATTGGTGCAGATACCCTTGCTGAAAAACGAGCAGCAGCCCCGGCTCGAGCAGGTGCTGTCGGTGTTCAACCAGCAGCCCGTGTCCGAAAACGACCCCCTGCAGTTGAACTACACCGGCACCGAAGAAGACCCCCTGATCGCCCGCATGGTACACCGGCTCAACCGCGCCGCCTCCGACGAAGACGTTCGGACAAAGATGGACATGGAGGACGAGGTCGAGCGCTCGTTCAGGACGATTCTGCGCGAAAAGGACGGCATCATCGAGGCGAAGGAGCAGGCACTCTCCGAAAAGGAGCAAACCATCGCCCCGCAAGCGCAGATGATCACCGACCTCCTTCAAAAACTCAATCAACAAGCATAGACACACATGGATAAAATGATCGCCCGCTTCCCCGCTCAGTTGGAGGAAGCCCTCGCCCTTGCGCAGACCATCGCGCTGAAAAAACACCCCTCGCCGTACCGCTCGGTATTCATCTCCGGCCTCGGCGGGAGCGGCATTGGCGGCAACTTCGTGCAGGAGTTCGTGCGCCCGGAGTGCAAACTCCCGGTCACCGTCAGCAAGGGCTACCACGCCCCGCGCTGGATCAACAAGCACACCCTCGCCATCTGCTCCTCGTACAGCGGCAACACGGAGGAGACGCTCAGCACCTTCGAGCAACTGCTCGGCACCGGGGCGCACATCGTGTGCGTCGCTTCCGGCGGAAAACTCATCGAACTTGCCAAGACACACGGGCTTGATTATGTGCAAGTTCCATCCGGCTGGAGCAGCCCCCGTGCCTGCATGGGCTACTCTATCGTGGCGCAGTTGGGCGTACTCCGCGCCGCCAAACTCATCAGTGGGCGGCTGTTCGGCCAAGTGAAATCTGCCCAAAAAATGCTCGCCAAGTCGCAGTCTGCCATCCAAAAAGACGCCCGCAAAATCGCCGGTTTTTTAGAAGGAAAAACGCCCGTGATCTATATCGCCGACCATGCGGAAGCGGTGGCTGTACGCTGGCGGCAGCAGATCAACGAGAACGCCAAGATGCTTTGCTGGCACCACGTCATACCCGAAATGAACCACAACGAACTCGTCGGCTGGCGCAACAACCGCCCCGATGTGGCCGTCATCTGGCTCCGCAACCGCGATGATTTTCAGCGCACCAGCGTCCGCACGGACATCAACAAGGAAATTGTGGAACACTACACCGCTTCGTCCATCGAGGTGTGGTCGAAGGGCAAAACCACCGTCGAGAAAGCGTTTTACTTCGTACACCTCGGCGACTGGATGTCGCTCTACCTTGCCAAACTTCGCAACGTAGACCCTGTTGAAATCAAGGTGATCGACTACTTGAAGGGAGAGTTGGCGAAGGTTTGATGATGCCGCGCTGCGTCG
>JAYSUY010000334.1:0-5179 GCA_043718855.1 Saprospiraceae bacterium
ATCGGCTCCGATTTTTCCGAACTGCAAAAACGTGCCGACCTCACCATCGCCAACCGCGCCACCGCGCCCAGCGGTAGCAACACAGGCGCAGACTCTTACCCGGCGGCGGGCTGGTTCAAATCCTGGGGCATCACCCGTAGCATGCTCAACGGCGTGTGCCTCGCCAACAATTGGAGCCGCCCCGACAGCGGGGCGCGGGTGAACGCGGTGGACCTGGGCTGGACGGGGCGCGGCGAACACCAGCCCGCGCCGGGCAACATCGAACCGCACGCCACCACCAACAACTACGCGACCTACATGGGCCGCAGCTTCCACTTGCCGCCCGGCCATGTGGCGGTGCTGACTGGCAAACTCCCCACCTTCCCCCAAACCCGCAACGGCGAAGCCACCATGACGGGCGGGCAGGTGCGCTACTGGAGCCTCTGCGGCATAGACCAAGACCCGCTCTCGCCGCTGCCGGCCACCACCATCCACGCCATCAGCGACGACGACGTAGTGATTGACAATCAGCGCAATTACGTCATCGCGTACTCGCGTCTTGGCGACCGGCCCGCCAACGCCAAGCCCCAAAACGGCGTGTCGTGGGTGGACTGGGGCAACCAGTCGAGCCACGGAATTTTGATGCGCTGGGTCTGCGTGGCCCCGGAGTGGAGTTTTCCGCTCGCGCCGCAAGAGCAGCACTTGAACTGGGCGCACTCCGACTGGGCCGGCTCGAAATACGACAGCACTCTGCTGGGCGTGAACTGGCGCAACGGCTTCATGCAGTGCTACTTGCCGAAGGTACATTACCTCACGAAGGCCGAGTTTGAGGCGCTCGGCGCGAATCTTTCTGCTGAAAAAATACCCGTCTGGGTGGACAGCACTTACAAAACCGCGCCTTCGGAGGCTCTGCTCGGCACGGTGTCGGCTTCGTCGGTGTTCGACAACACGCCCGCTACTGCCGTGAAGAATGCCAACGATGGCGACTACAACACGGGCTGGGCCAGTGCCTTCGGCCAGCCAACCGCCACGATAACCGCCGATTTGGGCAGCCCGAAGGTGGTTTCGGCCATAAAACTCTACTGGGACTGGATATTTTTTGCCAAAAACTACACCGTCGAAGTGTCCAACGACAACGCGGCTTGGACTACCGTCGCCACCGCCACAGGCGAAAACGGCCAGATCGACCTGTACAAAAACCTGCAAAACGTGAAGGCCCGCTATGTCCGGCTGAACCTCACGCAGCCCAATGTGGGCTGGTACCGCTTGGGCGAATTCGAGGTGTACACCAACGACTGCGACTGCGCCGCGCCGACTACCAACATTGCCGAGCCAACTCGTGCCGGGCTGATGCTGCGCGTTTTTCCCAACCCCGTAGGCGATGTGCTGCACTGCCGCTTGGGGGGTGCCAGCACGGCTGCGCTTCACCTCTACGACCTGCGGGGGCAGCTGCTACGCAGCGCGGAGGCTGTGGGCGGAGCGGGGGAAATGCCCATGCAAGACTTGCTGCCGGGGATTTACCTGCTGCAAGCGACCGACGGCAGAGGCGGGGCAAGGGGCCAGAAGGTGGTGAAAATTTAGGTAGAGAAATGCATTGTCGGGGTGGCTTGGGGCCACCCCCACGGTGTCATTTCATGGGGTAAGAAACGGCAAGGTAGGGTAGGGCCGCCCGTCAAAACTGCCCCGGAATCGCCTCGATCAGCCGCCGCACATACGCCTGCGGCGGGTTATCGTAGAGGTCTTCTGGAAAACCGAGGGCCTCAATTTTCCCCTGATTCATCACCAATAGGCGGTCGCACATCTGCCGAATCACGCTCAGGTCGTGTGAGATGAAGAGGTAGGTGAGGCCCATTTTTTCCTGTAAATCCATCAGCAGATTCAGCACCGTAGCCTGCACCGACACATCCAGTGCCGATACACACTCGTCGCAGATGAGCAACTTGGGCTGTACCGCCAGCGCCCGCGCGATGCAGATGCGCTGCCGCTGGCCGCCGGAAAACTCCTGCGGGTAGCGCTTTGCCTGGTCGGCTTGCAGGCCGACGATTTCCAAGAGTTCGATGGTTTTTTCCTTGCGCTGCCGCTTGCTGTCATGCAGTCCATGCACCTGCATCGGTTCGGCTATGGCCGCGCCGATGGTCATGCGCGGGTTGAGCGAGCCGGAGGGGTCTTGGAAAATCACCTGAATGTCGCGGCGGAAGGGGCGCATCTCGTCGTCGCGGAGGGCCAAAAGGTTGATTGGTTGATTGGTTGATTGGTTGATTGGTTGGTTGTACCAAACCTCGCCGGAATGAGCGGGTTGTAGCCGGGCGATGCTGCGGCCTAGGGTGGTTTTGCCGCAGCCGGACTCGCCGGCGAGGCCGAAGGTTTCGCCGGGGTACACTTCAAAACTCACCCCGTCCACCGCATGGAGCCACTCGACGGGCTGGCCGATCCAGTTCTTTCGCTTGGGGTAGCGCACGTGCAAGTCCTTGACGGTCAGGAGCGGAGGCCGCTGGTAGAGCATTTCGCGGCGGGTGATGTTCTCCTGTGGGGTCACGACCCGCGCTGTGTAGGTTTTGTTTTCTAAAAAATCCGCCACCGTCGGCATCCGCCAGAGTTTGTGTTTCAGCGAGGGGCGGCAAGCCACCAAGCCCTGCGTGTAGGGATGCTGGGGGTGGCGCAGTACTTGCTCCACCAAGCCTTCTTCCACGATTTTTCCTTGGTGCATCACCACCACGCGGTCGCAGATTTCGGAGATCACCCCCAAATCGTGGCTGACGAAGAGCATGGAAAGGCCCGCTTCGTCGCGCAGTTCGCGCAGCAGTTCGAGGATGGTTTTTTGCACCGTCACATCGAGCGCGGTGGTCGGCTCGTCGGCGATGAGGATGCTGGGCTGACACGACAGCGCCATTGCAATCATCACCCGCTGCTTCTGGCCGCCGCTGATCTGGTGAGGGTAAGCATCGAAAATGCGCAGCGGGTCGGGGAGTTTTACCCGCTCGAACAGGGCCAGCGTTTGTGCTTTGGCGGCCTCAAAACTAATTTTTTGGTGCAACTGAATGGCCTCTATGACCTGATGCCCGCAGCGGAACACAGGGTTGAGCGAGGTCATGGGTTCTTGGAAAATCATGGCGATTTCGGCACCGCGAATGTGGGGAGTGGTGGGGTGGGGGAGTAACACCACCCCCAATCCCTCCCCCAGCGGAAGGGGAGACGAGATACCCATCGAGGCATCTACCCCAGCGTGTGTTTCGGATGTCTCGGCGTGTATCTCGTCTCCCCTTCCGCCCAGTGGCGGAGTAGGGGGCGGGGGTGGGGTTAACACCGGGGAGGGGCCGGGCCGTACCCTATACCACACCTCCCCCCCCGTCACCTTCCCTGCTTCTGGCAGCAGCCCCATCACCGTGAGCGCGGTAACGGATTTGCCAGAGCCAGACTCTCCGACGATGCCCAGCGTCTCGCCCCGCTTGAGGTGCAGCGAGATGCCGTCCAGCGCGAGCGTGGTGCCGCGCTCGGAGGAGAACTGGACAGATAGGTTGTTGATTTCGAGTATCTTGGACATGGATTTGAAAGGCAAAGAAAAAGCACGGGCAAAGGTGCAAAGACACGGCCTGATTCCAAGCACTTGCCGGTTGGCTCAGAAGCCGCCCAACTCCGAAGGGTTGGCCCCAAAAAATTCCCGAAACCGCTCGCGGAAGTATTTGAGGTCTTGAAAACCAACCTTGTACGTCACTTCTGCCACCGTGTAGCGGTGTGTTTTGAGGAGTTGGGCGGCGCGTTTGAGGCGCACGGCACGGATGAATTCGTTGGGGGGTTGGTCGGTGAGGGCTTTTATTTTTCGATACACCTGCTTGCGGTTCAACAGAAGTTTTTTGGCGAGGTCGTCTACTGAAAAGTCGGGGTTTTCCATGTTCTGCTCGAGCACCGATAGGGTGTCTTTCAAAAATTGGTTGTCGATCTCAGACACGCTGACTGGCTCTGGCTCCGGCTCGGAGTCGAGGAGGCTCAGGGTGCGGGTATATTTTTCGCGCAGTTGGCGACGACTTTCGATCAGGTTGTGGATGCGGGCTTGCAGCAACTGGAGGTTGAATGGCTTGGTCACATAATCATCGGCACCAGATTCGATGCCGTCAATTTTGAAAATCAGCGAGGTGCGGGCGGTGAGTAGAATGATGGGGATGTGGCTTGTTTCGAGCCGGGTTTTGAGTTGGCGAGTCAATTCCAAGCCGTCCATGCCGGGCATGGAAATGTCGCACAACACCAGATCGGGGAGCGTGTCAAGCGTTTTTTGTAAACCTTCGTCGCCGTTTTCGGCTTCGTCTACCATGTATTCTGGCGATAGGCTGGCCACCAAATATTCGCGGATATCGGCGTTGTCTTCGACCAGCAGGATGTGCGGTTTTTCCGATTCAGACTCAGCAAGTGGCTGGGTGGGTGTAGCGACGGCCATCTCCTCGATGGGCCGAACTTCGGGGGTGTCTTTCAGGAGGTAATGCGCCACTTCTTCCCCATGTATCGTGGGGCGTTTTTTCTCCACCTCCGAAAAACCCGCATCGCCCAGTGGCAACCAAACCGTGAAAACGGAACCATTTTCGGGCCGACTTTCCACTTTGACGCTGCCATGATGCCGCTCCACGATGTTTTTCACCAACGACAGGCCTATGCCCGTGCCGCCTGCGTCGTCGTGTTCATCCGCTCGGAAAAACCGCTCGAAAATGAAGGGCAGTTTGTCTTCTGGAATGCCTTTCCCATCGTCTTCGAAGCGGACGAAAAACTGCCCTTTTTCGAGCGATGCGCCCATGGTCACCAACACTTTCCCGCCGAGCGGGGTGAATTTGAAGGCGTTGGAAAGAATGTTGAAAAACACTTTTTCCAACTGGTCGGGGTCGAACCAAGCCACGATGACCGGTTGTTCGGGGCTGAAATCAAAGTGAATTTGCCGCTGCTGCGCCAACTCCCGGAACGAGAGGCACACCTCGTTGACAAACTGCACCACATTGCCCTCACCGACTTCCAATTTCATCAAACCCGCCTCTGCCTTTCGGATATCGAGCAGTTGGTTGATCATCGTGAGCAGCCGCGCAGCGTTGCGGTGCATCATCGAAAGGATGTTGTGGAGGCTACCGCTGCCCGCTGTCCGGCTGCGAATAATTTCTTTCAACGGACTGATAATCAGCGTCAAAGGTGTTTTTAACTCGTGGCTGATGTTGGTAAAAAAGAT
>JAYSUY010000335.1:0-5173 GCA_043718855.1 Saprospiraceae bacterium
CCATCCGTGTCCCATTCTTGTCGCGGTGGGCTGTCAAAAGGGCTGCCTAAGTTTTTACCAACGGAGAATGGATTACCATCTCGTACTACTGCGCTACCACCACTGCCGTTTCCCAAAAATAGGGCTTCCCATCGGCGGCCTCCCAATCCAACTCAACGTGCCAGCGACCAGGTGTAAGCCCCGTAGCAGGGATGTCCAGCACTGAAGTGTTTTCAATAGCGGTTGAAAAATCCTCGCGGGTAGTAGATGAGCGGTAGCATTTGGCCGTGCCGCTTTGGGCAGTCATCCCTTCGGGAAACTTTACCCGAACCACCCGTGCTGCCGCATCAAAACTGACCTGTGGCATGGTGGCAAGTGTCGCCGTGTTTTGTTTTTTCTCCAACCGCTCCTGATAGTTCAGATCGAGCGCGTAGTAGTCTTTTTGCACCATCTGCGGCGGGTGCCGAGTGGTGGCTACCACAAGCGTTATCATGCTCGCAGCAAAAAAGACGAAGAAAAGTGTGATGCCAGTACCCCAGTTCATAGTGTGAGAGGGTGAGAGGGTGAGAGTGTGAGAGGGTGAGAAGTGCAAAAACCAGAAACTGACAAGTAGCAGCTACTTGTCGTGCTCCTTCTTTTTTGGATGCTCGTCGTGCTTGTCGTCCGATTCTTCGTCGTGTTGTTTTTCCATTTTGGGCAGCAGCCCGTTGGGACCCATGAAGTTGGTCTCCACCTCATCTATTTTCTTTCCGTTGGAAATAACTTCGATCCGAATAGATGTTTTGCGGCCCGTCAGCTCATCCTGAGCCATTTGCACAAAAAACGCGCCCTCCAATTTTTCTCCTTTGGGAATGCTGGTGGGTTCTTTTCCAACAATTTGAAGGTGTGGGCCGGGGGTACCCATTTGCAGATGTACGGGCAGTTCGCGGGTGGATTTATTGATGATGACGTATGTGTAGAGGTTGGTCAGGTGCGTATCGTCCTTCTGCTGGTAAAGTTGGCCTGGAGAGCGCAAAATGATGGTTTCTACTTCGCCACGCCGGGCGATGAGGAACACATCAAGTGCCAGCAAAGCCACCAGCACACCCGTGTAGGCCCATACGCGGGCAGTGAAAATCTTGCGGCGGCCTGTCTCGATGCCTGTCATCGAGTCGTAGCGGATGAGGCCGAGCGGTCGGTCAACTTTTGCCATCACCGCGTCGCAAGCGTCCATACAAGCCGTGCAGTTGGTGCATTCGAGTTGCGTGCCATCGCGAATGTCGATGCCCGTCGGGCACACATGGACGCAGAGTTTGCAGTCAATGCAGTCGCCTGCTTTGGCTGTTGGCTGTTGGCTGTTGACCGTTAGCGGCGCAGCACCCACCGAGGCTTGGATTTGCTGCATCGGGTTGCGGTATTCGGCAGACTGTGCGCCCTCTACCTTTTTATCCGCCGAAGCCTCAACGGAGGAGGGCGACCCTCCACCCTCTACCTTTTTCTTCAATTTTGCACGAGGCTCGCCCCGCACGTGGTCGTAAGCCACCACGATGGAATCCTTCACCAGTAGCACGCTCTGCAAGCGACCGTAGGGGCAGATCGTGGTGCAAACCTGCTCGCGCAGCCGCGCAAACACCCCGTAGAATGCTCCGCTGAACACCAACATGGCTGTAAAACCGCCCCAATGCTGGTCTACTGGCTCCCGGATGATTTTCAGCACCTCGTCCATGGTGATGAGGTAGGCCAAGAAAAAATTGGTGAACAGCAGTGCCAAACCGTAGATGATGGCGTGTTTCAGCACCTTTTTGCGGATCTTTTCAGCCGTCCACGGAGCCTTGTCGAGCCTGCGCTGCTCACCCGCATCGCCCTCTATCCAGTATTCTATTTTTCGGAAAATCATTTCCATGAACACCGTCTGTGGGCACACCCAGCCACAAAACAGCCGCCCAAACACTACTGTAAACAGGATGATGAACACGATGAACGTCAACATCGCCAGCACGAACAGGTGAAAATCCTGAGGGGTGAACAGCAGGCCGAATAGCACGAATTTCCGCTCTAACACATTGAACAACAGGAACTGCTCGCCGTTCACCTTGATGAAGGGCATCGTCAGAAAGACTGCCAGAAACGCCACGCTCACCCAAGTGCGCCACTTGTAAAACTTGCCCGATGGTTGCTTAGGGTACAGCCAAATGCGCTTGCCCTCAGCGTCCACGGTAGCGAGGTGGTCGCGGTATTCTTCGGTGTCCTCGATGACGTTGTTGAGAAAATCCTGGTTCATAGCCATGTGTTTTAACGTCGGAAGGGTTTTGAACCCTTCCGACGTTTTAAATTCAACCTTTCTCCGCCTTCGTCGTATCCTGCGCCACCGCCTCTTCCTTCCAAATTTCGCCCTGCGGCGCTTTCTGATTGGGCGGATTGGTGCCTTTCAAAGTCAGGATGTAACTCGCCACCTTTTGCATATCGACGGGTTTCAATTGGGCCGACCAAGCGATCATGCCTTTATCAGGTACCCCGTACTTGATGGTTTTGAACAGGTCTTTGATGCCGCCGCCGTGAATCCAGTATTCGTCGGTGAAATTCGGCCCCACCGTGCCTTCGCCTTTTTGACCGTGACAAGCAGCACACGCGCTTTTGAAAATCAGTTCGCCCTGGCCTAAGTCACTTGCGTCGGTCATGGCAACCACGTTGGATTCGTCCACCGCATTGGCCTTGCCTGCCAGCGCAATGGCGATCTGCCTTTGGGCCGTTTCTACCTCCATGTTGTATTCCTCCGCTTGGTTCAGGCCGTTGCCGCTCCATTGGTAGTACCACATATAGCCCACCGCCCAGATCACGGTCAGGATGAACATATTGACCCACCAAGGTGGCAAGTGATTGTCCAGTTCGCGGATGCCGTCGTAGTCGTGGTGAAATGTGATGTCGCCCTCGCGCTCCATCGGCACCGGGTTTTCCCAGTATTTCTTCCTCAGTTTGGTGAAAATATCATCCTGAACTGGGCGGAGCGGTGTCGCGTCTGCTTCGTCGGGCAAAACCACTCCGTTGCGCTCTGCTTCAAGGCGCATGAGGCGATTGCTCAAAAAAGCATTGGCTTTGGTGAGCACCAGCAGACTGACCACGAACACCACCGCCAGTGCGACGAGGAACACGGTGGTCATAATTTGGGGAAATTGCTCTGTATTGGCAGCAGCAGCGGTGGCCTGCACCGTTTGCCCCCAGCCCGCCGGAAGGCCGATAAGGAGCAGGAAGAGGGCGGCGAGATATTTTTTCGATGTCATGTTTGAAAATTTTTTCGCGCCTCGAAACCTCGTAGGTTTTCAAAACCTACGAGGTTTAGGAGCGAGATTTAGTATGGTTCGAGCGTAGCCAAGTGCCAGAGCGTAGTGAGGCGGTGACTCAAAGTCACCGCCTCACTTGGCTTATGAGCCCGGCACTCACTCGCCTCAGTCCTCCAGCGGCAGCCGCCCCATGCGCTCCATCTCCTCCTTTTTGGAAAAAAAAGCGCGGATAGCCGCCGTGCAGAAAGTAATGAAAAACAGCAGCAGTGTCCCGATACCGAACCACTGGATGCCATCGACCGATTGAAGCAGATACTTGTACATTTTAGTTGAGTTAGGAGGGATGAGTTAGGAGTTATGAGCTACGAGCGTACCGCAACGGGCAATACCTCATACCTCATAACTCATAACCCCACCTCAGTTCTTGATTTTAATGTCTGTGCCCAAGCGCTGCAAATACGCGATGATGGCGACGATCTCTTTGTCCTCCATGCGCTCGTCTTTCACGCCCTGTTCAGCGAGGTTTTTGGCAACTTTTTGTGCCTGCTCTCTGGCATTGCCGACCGCATCTTTTTCAAAACCATCCGGGTACGGCGTACCGAGTTTGCGCAGCGCGGCGATTTTGGCGGGCAAGTCATGCAGATCGAGCGGATCCTCCAGCAGGTGCGGGTAAGCGGGCATGATGGAGCCGGGCGACATGTTGGTGGGGTCCATCATGTGGTTGTAGTGCCACGAGTCGGGGTACTTGCCACCCTCGCGCCAGAGGTCGGGGCCGGTGCGCTTGCTGCCCCAGAGGAAGGGCCGGTCGTAGATGTACTCGCCTGATTTAGAGTACTCTCCGTATCGCTCCGTCTCGTCGCGGAACGGGCGGATCATCTGTGAGTGGCAGCCTACGCAGCCTTCACGGATGTAGATGTCGCGGCCCGTAAGTTCGAGCGGGGTGTAGGGTTTCACCGTCGAAATCTTCGGCACCTGGCTTTCGATGAACACCATCGGCAGTATCTGCACGATGCCGCCGATGGCGATGACGATGGTGCTGAACAACAACATCTGCATCGGGCGGCCTTCTATCCAGCGGTGCCAGTGCTCACCTGTGGCTACGGGTACACGCCGCTCACGGGCGGGTGCTTCCGCGTTTTCATTCGCCAAAAACTGGCCCTTCTGCCCGGTTTTGACCAAGTTGTACACGCCCAGCAAAGTACCCACGAAGAACAAGGTGCCGCCCACCACGCGCAGGGCGTACATCGGCATGATCTGCGTCACGGTGTCCAAAAAGTTGCCCCAAGCCAGCGTGCCTTCGGGGGTAAATTCTTTCCACATCAAAGCCTGCGTCCAGCCGGCGAAGTACAGCGGCACGGCGTAAAAAATGATGCCGAGCGTACCAATCCAGAAGTGTACATTGGCTAACTGCTTGGAATACAACTCCGTGCGGTACATGCGCGGCCAGAGCCAGTACAGCACACCGAAAGTCAGGAAGCCGTTCCAGCCCAGCGCGCCGACGTGTACGTGCGCCACCGTCCAGTCCGTGAAGTGGCTGATGGCGTTCACGGATTTGATGGACATCATCGGCCCCTCGAAGGTCGCCATGCCGTAGGCGATCACCGCCACCACCATGAATTTGAGCACCGGGTCATTCGCCACGCGGTCCCATGCACCGCGCAGGGTCAGCAAGCCGTTGAGCATACCGCCCCACGACGGGGCGATGAGCATGATGGAAAAAACGGTCCCCAGAGACTGGACCCAGTCGGGTAAAGAAGAATACAGTAAGTGGTGCGGCCCCGCCCAGATGTAGATGAAAATGAGCGCCCAGAAGTGGATAATAGAGAGTTTGTACGAAAATACGGGGCGGTTGGCGGCCTTGGGCAAGAAGTAGTACATCATGCCGAGATAGGGTGTTGTGAGAAAGAAGGCTACTGCGTTGTGACCATACCACCACT
>JAYSUY010000336.1:0-1910 GCA_043718855.1 Saprospiraceae bacterium
AACAAAGATACCGTTTTTGCGGCTCGCGTACCCTACCGACCTCCGCAAGGCCTGATGGAGTCTGAGGCTATATCTGTTTCCTGCCGATGTCACTCCTTACCCGTCTCCTCATTCCTCATGCTTTTCCGAGCCAACGGCCTACTTTTTTGAGCCAACGGAACCCTCCAAAAAAAAATACCCCAGCCTGTGTACTGCATTCGAGAACCTGCCATACCTTCGTGTCACAATTTTTTTAATCGGTACTTACACACCTTTTCACACTGTAGCCTTGGCGAAAGTGTGCAATGCGTACCCTCCACGACGAACGATTCTGTAAGCCCGACCGAACACCCTCTACCCATCTCCACAGATGGTCCGGTGTTCATCGTTCCTACCTCATCGTTCCTCGTTCCCTCAGGGTTTTAATCGCTTCCGCTCTCCCAGAGCACAATTGTACCGAAATTCACCATATTTTTTAACCGATTCACTCACACTTTTTCCTTCATGAAAAGTTGTACACCCTTGTGTGGCAAGGCGCAGTCGCGCTATGCCATCTGCATGGGCTTCCTGCCTGTGCTCGCAGCGTTCGCTTTCGTGGCGCTGCTCGCTTTCCCTCACATCGCTTCGGCGCAAAGCCCGTTCTTCACTCAGGTAACGCCTGCCGGCGCCAACCCGCTCAACGGCTTGGACGTGAACAACCGCTCCACGCCGGTTTTCGCCGACATGGATGGCGATGGCGACCTTGACCTGATTTCGGGCCGCCAAAACACAACGACTGCTGCTGGGCAACCCGTGCGCAACAGTATGTTCGTGTATTCCGTGCGTTCAGGCCCGGCAGCTGCGCCCATTTTTACGGAAGTGGCAGGTGCTGGCAACCCCCTGTTTGGGTACACCACTGGCACCAACACGGCCCCGGCCGCAGGTGACTTTGACGGCGATGGCGACATCGATTTCATCGTCGGCCTCAGCACGGGCAAGTTTCACTACTACCGCAACATGGGCAGCAACACCATCCCCGATTTTGTTGACCCGGCTGAATCCTTTTTTAGCGACACCAATGCGGACAACCCCCTGTTTGGGACTGACGCAGGCTCTAATGCAACCCCGACAGCGGGCGACTTCGACGGCGACGGCGACGTGGACTTGATCGTAGGCAATTTGGCCGGCACGTTCTGGTACTGCGAAAACCAGTTGGCTAACGACAACGATTTCTATTTCTTGGTGTACGACAACACCAATGCCTCCAACCCGATGAGCGGCAAAACGGTGGCCAACGGCTCCTCGGCGCCCTGCGCAGTGGATTTGGACTGCGACGGCGACTTGGACTTGGCTACTGGTCGCGGAAACTCCGTAGCCACAAACGGCCAGTTCATCTACTACCGCAACAACGGCGATGCTACTACGCCTAATTATGGCGGTGCCAACGGTCAACCGTACTTTACTTCTGGCACCGTCCCCGATGCTGGTGGCAACTCCACCCCCGCTTTCGCGGATTTTGACGGCGACACCGACCTTGACCTGATCTCAGGAAATGCTGTAGGCGGCTTCGTTTTTTTCAGAAACAACGCTTGTGCCCCGGTCTTTACATTCTGCCCCGCTCCCATCACTTTATCTTTGAGCGAAGACGGCTCCTACACCTATGCTAATGCTGCTGCATTGGGCGCCACCTATACCAACGGCGGTGGCGGCTGCGCGGCCAACGCTGTCTCGGTACTTTCGCCAGAGTTTCCGCTTACACTGGACTGTGATGTGCTCGGCGACAACCAAGTGAGCATCATCGTGCGCGACGACTACAACGGGCGCAAAGCGACCTGTACGGTGATGATCACAGTGGAGGACAACCTGGTGCCTGCCCCCATTTGCCATACCGACTATATCGTACTGCTCGACGAAAATGGCGAAGGTTCCATCACGGACCCTTATTTGCTCGA
>JAYSUY010000337.1:0-5167 GCA_043718855.1 Saprospiraceae bacterium
TGACCGCGCTACGCCCGCTGTGTTCGTCTACTACGCTGAAATTCTATTCAAAGACGGCGAAATCGAAATCTTTAAAGGGGATATCACTGTCTATCGATAAAAAAATAGGTGCTCCCGCTTGAATAAATTGCAAAGCCCCCCTGCCGTAAGGTCGGGGGGCTTTGTGGTTTTAAAACACGGCACAAAAAGAATGAAATACGACTGGAGCACATGCTCCGGCTGGCAAACCGACTTTTACTCTTTCCCGCTTTCGCCTACAAAGTAGTCTTCGCGGTTTTTGAACAGCACGTTGAAGGTGGTCATGCTGCCGTAGCAACGGGTGATGTACTGCTGGAGGTTGACTTTGTCTTCGTCATCTAATTTTTTGTGCGCATTAACTTGCTGCTCCAGCACACGCAGACGGTCGCGCATCATCACAATTTTATGAAAAAAGGTGTCGACGGGTACTTCTTTGGGCTGTATGCTGCTGTCACCGCTGTGCAGCACCATTTTACCGTTTTTCCAGCGGTCGCCCAGTGGCACGACTTCAAGACTTTGCCCTGCCCAAGCCCTCAGAATCCGCATGAGCGAGTCTTCAGCATCGGTAAAGGATACGGATTCCTCTGTCGGAACTCGTTCCACGACCTGCCAGCCAGCGTAGTCTTTGCCGACCATTTTCAGGCCGTACTGGATAAAACAAACTTCATAAGCCGCTACATGTAGGCGGACGATGACACCGTCGCCGAAGGCGGGGTGCTTGATCCGAGAACCGATGCCGAGGAATTCCATGGAAGGTGGAGGTGTGGATTTGGTGATGCAGTGATTTGGTGGCTGATTTTTAAACTTTTGAAAAAACCCGGAAGTACTGGAGGGGGATTTTTCCTTCAAAAAAAGCCTTGCCAACAATGGCCCCGGCGCAGCCGAGGCTGGTGAGGTGTTCGAGGTCTTTGACGCTGCTTATGCCGCCGCTAGCGACGAGATGCAGGTCAGGGAATTCGGCCAGCAGGTCACGGTATAGATCGGTAGCGGGGCCTGTGAGTTCACCGTCACGAGCAATATCAGTCACTGAGATGGTGGTGATACCGAGGGCTTGCATCTGGCGGATGAAATCAAACAGGCCGATTTGAGTTTGATCTACCCAGCCATGTACGGCAATGCGGCGATCACGCACATCGGCACCGATGAGAAATTTATCGGGACCAAATTTTTCGACCCAAGCACCGAATTCATCTTGCGCCAGTACGGCCACGCTGCCTACGGAAAAGAGCGCCGCACCTGCATCCCAAACTTGTTTGAGCGAGGGGATGGAGCGCAGACCTCCGCCGTAGTCGATTTCGAGGCGCGTGCGGGCAGCGACTTGTGCCAGTACATGGAGGTTGGCGGGCTTACCGGAGCGTGCACCGTCGAGATCGACCATGTGCAGACGGCGGATGCCCGCTCTCTCAAGTTCTTGAGCAAGTTCGAGCGGGTCGGCGGGGTATTCTGTTTTTTCGTCAAAATCGCCCTGACGCAGCCGGACTAATTTACCGTCGAGTAGATCGAAGGATGGGATGATGTGCATAGCAAAAATGGTGGTCGAGCAGGTGGCTCGGACTGGGGACAAACGTATTGAATCTCTGGAACTCGCTCGCTATGTTCCTCCTTGCTGCGGCTTATTCCAGCATTGTTCCTTACAGCGGCAGTGCCGAGTACCGTTCGATAAAGTTCTTCAACTCGTCCACCATTTTGGGCGAGCCGATGGCGACGGTGCAGCGTTGGTGCAGTTCGCCGGGTACGACATCGAGTATGCGCTTGAGTTGTGTGTTCATCGCCTTGCCACCGGCCTGCTCTACCAACATGGAGAGCGGGTTGCACTCGTAGAGCAGGCGAAGTTTGCCCTTCGGGTACTTGCGGGTGCTGGGGTAGAGAAAAATTCCACCCTGAATCAGGATGCGGTGGATGTCGCTCACCATCGAGCCGATGTAACGCAGACCGTAATTTTCATCCGAGCAATTGTCGATGTAGCGGCGCATTTCCAAGTCAAATTTGGAGTAGTAGCCCTGGTTGACGGAGTAGGTGCTGCCGTTTTCAGGTATGCGCATGTTGCGGTGGCTGAGGCAGAATTCGCCGATGCTGGGATCGAGCGTGAAGCCATTGACTCCGCGCCCGGTGGTGTACACCAAGATGGTAGAAGTGCCGTAGAGCACATATCCGGCGGCTATTTGTTTGGTACCTGCTTGCAGGAAGTCACCGAGGTCTGCTGGCCCGCTGGGGTCGCTTTTGCGGCGATAAATGGCGAAAATGGTACCCACCGAGACGTTTACATCAATGTTTGATGAGCCGTCAAGTGGGTCAAACATGACGACGTAGTGGCTTTTTTTGGAACTGACCTGGGCCACTTGGATGATGCCCTCGTTTTCCTCGGAAGCCACTGCGCAGCACTCGCCGGAGTTGCGGAGGCACTCGATGAGTTTCTCGTTGGCGTACACGTCGAGTTTTTGCTGGGTATCGCCGCTCTCGTTTTCGCCGCTGTCGGCCACGCCGATGATGTTCACCAAGCCCGCCTTGTTTACCTCGCGGTTGATGATTTTGGCGGCCACGCCGATGTCGCGCAGTAGGCCAGTGAGTTCGCCAGTGGCGAACTCAAAATCCTTTTCCGAGCGGATGATGAACTCGTCGAGGGTGATGATGCGGCTGCTGGGAATGGTAGAAGTTGGGGCGAGCGGGGTAGAGTCGTTGTCAGCGGCCTTTTTCGTGGTGGTAGCCATGTGTGGTGGTGGTTGAAAAATGTGGATTGGGCAATTTGGTGATATGGGGATGGCTTCGCTCATTGATCAGCAGGCGGCCATTCATCATTCTGTCAGCACGTCTATCAGCGTTTTTACGGCTACAAAAATCGGCTCTCGGCCATCCTTCGTGACGAGCGCTTCGGGGTCATCTTCATCTTCGCACACAGCGTCTTCGGCGAAAGCAAGCAAGTCTTCCTGCTCTGTGGCATCAAAAAATGTGGTGAGGCGGTCACGAAAATTTTTGGCCGTACTCAGTTCTATTACCTCATAGTTTTTTTCTTCGGCCAGCCCGATCTGCTCCTCCGAGGCGGGTTCCAGCGGGCCATTCACTTGCTCAGCAGCGCTCCAAGCGATGAGGCAGAGGTATTGCAGGAAGCCTTGCTCATCTTCGGTGAGGAGGTCGAACTGCTCGCCGAACAACCACGCCACGACCACTGGCTGGGCTTCGGAGAAAGCCTCCATGCGGGCTTCGTAGTGCTCGTCGCTGGCGTTTTCGAGTTCTTCGATGATTTGGTCAATGACTGTTTCGGAGACGAATTTCATGTTGTGGAGTGAGTGCTTTTCCCGCAGATGCCGCAGATTTTCGCAGAAAAAATGTGATAAAAGAACCTTCAACGAACACCCGAACCTGCTGAGGACGGCATCGGATGGCGGCCAAAGGTAAGCCGATCACTCAAAAATTATATACCCGATACCGGCTTGGAAATAGCGGTTGAAGCGGCTGGTGGTGCCGAGCGGCTGCCCTTGATCGTCTGTAAATTCGATCTTGTCAAGAACTGCAAGGCCATGAGTATACCGCAAGAAACCGAATGCCCGGCCAAATCGGAGTGACAAACCCGAGGTAAGACCTG
Source organism: Saprospiraceae bacterium (assembly GCA_043718855.1). GTDB lineage: Bacteria > Bacteroidota > Bacteroidia > Chitinophagales > Saprospiraceae > M3007. The sequence goes on from JAYSUY010000337.1 coordinate 3,599, forward strand.
CATCCCAGCGATTGGAGTAGAACTCCTTGATTACTTCCCCCCAATCTCCTTTGTCACCAAATTTGGCACGTTGCTTCGTCAAGTAGGCTGTGTAGCAGCCGAGCGAGATGCCAAAGTGTTTGGTAAAAAAATACTCTGCTCGCGGGGCGAATTCGAGGTAATAATTTTGGTACCGGACATCAAGATCGTCTGGCTGATTTAGCGCACCTAATCAACTGGCCTTCAGCCCAAATTGCGCATCCAACCCAAGGGCAAAGCGTTTGGGCAATTGCTGGAGTACAGAAGCGCCCACAAAATAACCGGGAACATACTTTTCTTCAACTTGAAGGGGTAGATTATTGTAATGGGTTTTCCCATAATTCAGCCCGCCATGCAAACCAAACGAGGTTTGGGCAGAAAGCGGCGCGAGGCAAAGGCCGACCCAGATGGCCAGCAGGATGGTGCAAGAAAACTTTTTCATGGTGTGATATTTTTGGGCTGTTGACGGCGAAGCAAGGTCAGTAGTTGCCCCTTGCATATTTGCCCTTTGTATTTTGCCCCTTGCTTTTTGCCCCTTGCCCCCTCACCCCTGCACATACACCACCATTTTTTCGTCAAAAAACGGCTCTTTGAAAAAACTGCGGATCGCGAATACCTCTGAGTAGTCGCCGCCCTTGCCAGGCAAAGCCCGGATTTCGGCTTTCAGGTCGCCACCTTTCAGCGCAACGATGCCGTTGGGGTACGCGTGGATGTGCTTTTTTTTCAGCAGCGGCTGGCTCCACAGCAGCAACTTGTCGAGCGGAGCCACACCTCGCGACAGCACGAAGTCAAACTGGCCGTTCATCTTCAAATCCTCCACGCGGCTGTGGCGGGCCGTCAGGTTCTGCAAGCCCAATGCCTGGGCGACCTCTTGCACCACCAGGATTTTTTTGCCTGTACCGTCCACCAGTAGAAACTGCGTGTCGGGGAACAAGATGGCCAGCGGCACACCAGGGAAACCGCCACCTGTGCCCAGATCAAGCACCCGTGCACCGGGCTTGAACGTCAGCACCTTAGCCACCGCTAGTGAGTGTAGGATGTGTCGCTCCTCTAGGTTCTCGATGTCCTGCCGTGACACGACGTTGATCTTGGCGTTCCACTCCGTGTAGAGCGGCACCAAGCGGGCAAACCGCTCCAGTTGTTCGGGGCTGAGGTCGGGGAAATATTGAGTGATCAGGTTCATAATCAGTGTGTTCTACTGCTTGTACAACTCCATGCTCGGCAGTGCCTTGTTTTTAAAATCGAACTGTGCTTGGTTTTCCCAAGACGATCCATCGGTGGCGGTACTGCCTTTGAAGGCTACCCAATCAGGTGCCCAGTAGCAAAACCCCATGCCTTTCCGGTTCTTCTCGACCAGCGTGCGGAGGCGAAGCAGGAAGGCTTTTTGACCCTCTTGGCTGGCTGGGTACGTGGGCTGGATGAGGTCGTTGTCGCCCATGAGGTTGTTGGTGTAGTCGTTCCAACCAGGGGTGAAGGGATAGGCAACCTCTGCCACCACCACTTCTTTTTCGTTCGCATCCACGAGGCGCAGCATGACTGCGGCGAGGCTGT
>JAYSUY010000338.1:0-5165 GCA_043718855.1 Saprospiraceae bacterium
GGCCTGTGCGGCTTCCCACACGGCTTGGCTTTTGGTCATGCCCGCGTCTCGTTTCTGGTTGGCAAATTCCACGATCAGAATGCCGTTTTTCGTCACCAAGCCGATGAGCATGATCATCCCGATTTGGGAAAAAATGTTGAACGTATTGCCTGTCAGTGAGAGGCTTAGATAAGCCCCGGCCAGTGCAAGCGGCACCGTAAGCATGATGATGAACGGGTCGCGGAAGCTCTCGAACTGTGCTGCGAGGATGAGGTAAATCAGTGCCAGCGCCAGCAAAAAAGCGAACGACGTGTTGCCGCTGCTCTCCTGAAAATCGCGCGAAGGGCCGCTCAGGTCGGTCTCAAAGGTGTCGTCGAGCAGTGTGGAGCCGATGCGCTCCATCGCCTCAATGCCCTCGCCGAGGGTGCGGCCTGGAGCCAGTGCGGCGCTGATGGTGGCCGATTTGTAGCGGTTGAAGTGGTACAGTTGGGGCGGGTTACTGGTCTCTGTGAAGCGCACGATGTTGTCAAGTTGCACCATCTGGCCCCGGTTGTTGCGCACATACAGGTTGGCCAAGTCCAGCGGCTCGTCGCGGTCGCTGCGGTCCACTTGGCCGATCACTTGGTACTGTCGGCCATTTTGGAGGAAATAGCCGAAGCGACGGCCGGAAAGCGCGAGTTGCAGCGTCTGGCTCACGTCCATCACGTTTACGCCCAGTTCGGCGGCTTTCAGGCGGTCAATGGAGACCTGCAACTCCGGTTTGTTGAACTTCAGGTCGGCATCCACATTGGCAAATACCGGGTCTTTGCGGGCTTCCTCCAAAAACTTCGGCACCACCGAGCGCAGTTTTTCAAAATCCAAAGTTTGTACCACATACTGCACCGGCAGTCCGCGCCCGAAACCCACTTGGATGGTCTGGTCTTGGTTGGGGAACATCCGCGCGTCGGGCATCTTCCTCGTCATCCCGGTCAGTTTGTTGGCGATGTCCATCTGGCTGCGGTTGCGCTCCTCCGGCTCGTTCAACAGCAGGCTTACGAAGCCAGAGTTGGTGCTGGCCGACCCAAAACCCGGCGCGGTGAATCCGAACACCATTTTTGCTTCCGGGAAAGAATCCATCATGGCTTTCGACAGGTTGTACACGATGGTTTCTGTTTTGTCAAAATCCGTCCCCTCCGGTGCAGTGATGGAGGTGCGGATGAAATTGCGGTCTTCCAGCGGAGCCAATTCGCTCTTGATTTGCCCCTGAAACAGCCAAATCATGGCAAAACAAACCGCCAGCGCCACTAAACTCAACCAACGGAAGCGCATGAAGGAGCGCAGCGCATTACCATAAACTCGGTCTAAGCCCTTGAAAAACGGCTCCGTCACGTTGTAAAACCAGCCGTGATTCTTCATGTTGCCCCCCAATTTTACGTTCAATACCGGGGTCAAAGTGAGCGATACGAAAGCCGAAATCAGTACCGCCCCGGCCACCACTACCCCAAACTCGCGGAACAGCCGCCCCGTGAAGCCCTGCAGGAAAATAACCGGGATGAACACCACCGCAAGCGTGATGGAGGTGCTGACGACGGCAAAGAAAATCTCCCGTGTGCCCTCCCGCGCTGCCGTCCACTTGTCCATGCCCGCTTCTATTTTTTTGAAAATATTTTCCGTCACTACGATGCCGTCGTCCACCACCAAGCCCGTAGCCAGCACCACCGCCAGCAGCGTCAATACGTTGATGCTGAAGCCGAAAATGTACATTAAGAAGAACGCGCCGATGAGCGACACCGGGATGTCGATGAGGGGCCGCAGCGCGATGATCCAGTTGCGGAAAAACAGGTAGATAATGAGTACCACCAATCCGATGGCGATGAACAGCGTCTCTGTCACCTCGCTGATGGCCCTCCGCACAAACCGGGATTTGTCGATGCCCACGTTCATCTCAATGTCCGGTGGCAGTTCCTTTTTGATCTGATCGAAGCGGCGGTAAAACTCGTCCGTGATTTCCACCCAGTTGCTGCCCGGTTGCGGGATGATGGCCATCGAGAGGCATTGCACCAAGTTGCGCCGCGCCCCGGTCTCCTCGTTTTCGGGGCCAAGCACCGCTTCTCCGATGTCTTTAAACCGGATGGCTCCGCCGCTCCTGCCGCCTACAGCCGGGTTGGTGCGGATAATCATGTCGTTGAATTCCTCCTCGGTACTGAGGCGGCCAAATGCTTTCACCGTCAGTTCTGTGGCGTCGCCGCGCACCTTGCCACCGGGCAGTTCCACATTTTCGCGGGTCAGGGCAGCCAGCACGTCGTTGGCCGTCAACCTGTGCGAAGCCATTTTCACCGGGTCCATCCACAGGCGCATGGCCGGGCGTTTGGAGCCAAAAATGTTCACTGCCGACACGCCAGGTATGGTCTGCACTTTTTCCAGAATCACGTTTTCGGCGTAGTCCGTCAGTTCGATGATGCTGCGGGTGCTGCTCTGGATGGGGACGAACAGGATGGGGTCACCACTCGCATCGGCTTTGGTGACCACCGGCGGTGCATCGATGTCCTGCGGGAGGTTGCGCTGGGCCTGACTCACCTTGTCGCGCACGTCGTTGGCGGCTTGTTCCAGCTCGACGCTCAGGTCAAACTCGACGCTGATGTTGCTGTTGCCCAGTGCCGAGGTGCTGGAAATGCTTCGGATGCCCGCGATGCCATTGATGGCTTTTTCGAGCGGTTCAGTGATCTGGCTTTCCACCACGTCGGCGTTCGCGCCCGTGTAGTTGGTGCGTACGCTGATGTTGGGCGGGTCGATGGCCGGATACTCGCGTACCCCAAGAAAGCCATAGCCGATGCCGCCAAAAACGACGATGAGGATGCTGAAAACGGTCGCCATGACCGGGCGACGGAGGGAGAGGTCGGATAGATTCATGCGGGAGGAAGCGGGAGGTGGAGGGATTGGTTGATAAGGGTTTGAGTTACTTACTCAAACAAAGTTTCGATTAGTACTGCAAACCCTGGCAGCAGTACAGACTCAATTTTCCCCGTACCCTCCTGTGCCGCAATCAGTTGGAGCGCGTTGTCGCGCATCGCGTACACCTCCACCATGTGGTAGATCGGGTCAATGATCCAGTATTCCTTCACCGCGTACCGCTCGTACACGTCCTTCTTGGTCATGCGGTCGTTTTTGCCCGTGCCGGGCGAGAGTACTTCCACCACGAGGTCGGGTGCACCATTGATGTACTGGCCGTTATCGAGCAGGAAGGAGCGGTCTTTTGAGACGAAGCAGATGTCGGGCTGAAAGCCGTTGCCGTCGTCGAAGAACACGTCCATAGGGGCGGGCAGCACCAAGCCCAAGTGGTGTTTGTCAACGTGCTGCAACAGGAAAGAGGCCATACGGATGACGGCCTTTTGGTGTGGAATGCTGGGCGCACCGCGTTTTACAATCATACCATCAATGAGCTCAAAGGTGAAATGTTGGTCGTAATCCGGGATTTCCATCTCCCGAAACTCCCTCCAAGTCATCATTTTTTCCAGTATAGGTGTCATGTGTTGCTCGATTTTACGCCTCAAAGTTAGGCGTTCTTTTTCCAAAAAGAAAAAACCGCCGCCGCCCGCGCCCAGCCCTTCCGCGCCGCATCGTTCAGGTCGTCAGAAAGGCCGAAGCGCAGCACGAGACCCGCAAATGCTACTGCGAAAAGCCCAGAGCGCAGCATCAGATCGGCCCAAGGGTAGCCTGTGCGCGGCACTTGCCAGACTATACCGAAAACCCCAAGTGCCAGCAGCAAAGCCACCGGTGCAGCCCGCGTAAACGGTTGTAAACCAAATTTTTGATGCACCATCACGAGGGTGAACACGTTGTACAGCGTAATGGACATCAGGGTGGCTGCCGCTGCTCCGCTCAGTCCAAAACGCGGTATGAGCAGCAGGTTGAAGCCCACGTTGGCCGCCGCCAGCAGGCCGAGCGCCAGCAGCGAGTAGCGGTAATATTTGGAGTAATAAATCAGGTAGTTGTTTAGGCCCGTAGCCATTTCCACCAGGCGGGCGAGGCCCAACAGCAGCAGTGCGGTTTTGCCCACCTCCAACGCGCCCCGGTTGGGCAGTATGGCGAACATCTCGTCTACCGAAGTCAGCAAAGCCCCCAGCAGCAGCAGCCCCACCACCAGCAGGTTGATGGACACTTTTTTGTACAGGCTGTCCAACTCTGCCAAGTTGTTGTCGGTCAGATACCGCGACACCGACGACACGCTGGCCGTGTACAAACTCGTGGTAGGTACCCCTATGAAAGCCGCGATGTTGACCGCGATGGCGTATACCCCGGTCTCCGTGAGGGTGCTGGTGGAGCCGACCATCAGGCCGTCCAACTTGGTCACCATCAGCAATGCGAAACCGCCAAATGCGCCCAAGCCGATGAACTGCATCATCTCGTGGCGGCGCGCAGGGGTCAGGAAAGCCCAGTCGGGTCGCCAATGCCATTGCCCCAACGAGCGCAGGTAAAGCACCAAACCCAGCAGCACCAGCAGCGCGTGCAGCACCATCCCAGCCAGTGCCGCGCCCAGCGACCACCACCCCTGCCACACGCCCACGAGCAGAAGCGGCAAAACCAATTTCTGAGAAAGATCGAACAGGATGGACGGCACCACGATGCGTTTGAAATTGGCACAATACACCGCCAGCACCGAGTTGAGTACATACAGTAAGGAGTAGGGGAAAGCCACCCAGAGGTATTCGCGAAGCAGCGGCGAGCGCACACTGGCCACCAACTGCGGCCAAAACAGCCCAGCCACAGCCGCGCCCAGCAAGCAGCCCACGCCACACATCAGCAGCAGCAGCGGCAGCAAACCGTGGTGTCCGGTGGTTTTATCTTCAAAAACAGGAAAAAAACGCAGGGCCACCGCGTTGGCCCCCAGTGTCAGCATCGGCAAGCCTAAAGCACTGACACTGAGCAAAAAACTCATCAACCCGTAGGGTTCGAGTACGCGCGGGTACAGCAGCAGCATGCTCAAAGCACCCACCACCAACCCCGTGAAGTTGACAACTGAATGTTTGAAACTCTGACGCTGGATGACTCCCATGTGGTGGGTAAAAATGACGCAATGACGGCCCTCCTTGGCCTAGGTCTGGCGGGCTGTGGGAGGTGAAAATGACTCAAGACCTCTTGCGAAATTATTTGAGCGTCGTGTCATTCAGAGCGTAGCGAAGAATCTGAGGGCGTAGCCCGAAGCAAAA
>JAYSUY010000339.1:0-1906 GCA_043718855.1 Saprospiraceae bacterium
CTCAAGGATTTATATAGGCCAGACACTGAATGTTACCTCCTGTGGAGGGAGTTATTCTCCTACACCTTTGGCCTACAATGCTTCTGCCTCGAATCCTGCTCCGGTTTACAATCCTGCCAACCCGAATTACAACATCGCCAACGACCCGAACTACATCTACAACCCGCGGACAGGACTGTACGAATACAACCCGCGTGGCAATGATGCGAACTACCAATTCAATCAGCAAACGGGATTGTACGACTACATTGAGCCGAAGTCAAACCGGCCCGGTGCGTTTTTGCAGGGGGACAACCTTTCGCCAAGCCAGTACAACACGGGCAAGCCCAACAATCCAGCAGAGCCGGAGGCCCGCCCAGATGTTTTTGATGAAAATCAGCCGGTGAACGGGGGAGGCAAGCAATTCACAAACAAATCTGCTCCATCGGTACAGTATTTTGGCGAGCATTCGGTGAAGCAGGGCGAAAACCTCCGCTCCATCGCCATCATCTACGGCATCAGCACAGCAGAACTGGCCCAACTCAACAGCATTTCAGAAACGGAGTCGCTAATGCCTGGCAAGCGGCTTGTGGTACCCAGAAAGTAGGCTGCTCAGGCTTTGCCTCGACAACCATCGCCATTCCGCTCGATTTTGAAGGCTTTGATGCCTAACGAGTGGAATGGCGATTTTTTTTGGCGGGTATTTCTGGGAGAGACAGCCGGGATGTGTGGGAAAGGCTCGAACTTTGCCGCGATTTGAGGACGTGACCTGAACAGCACTTCACCGCTTGAAAAACAACGACCATGACGCTCACAGACATTAAAAACACCCTCACTGCCCTGAAGCCCGAACTGCATGAGCGGTTTGGCGTGTCAGAGATTGGCGTGTTTGGGTCGTGGGTGCGGGGCGAGCAGCGGGAAGGGAGCGATATTGATGTGCTGGTGGATTTTGACCAACCCATAGGGCTTTTTGAAATCATGGAACTGCAAGAATATTTAGAGGAGACCTTTGGCTGCTCGGTGGACATTGCGCTGCGGCGCAGCCTTCGAAAATACATCGGGCAACATATTTTAGCCGAAGTGGAATACCTATGAAACGAGACATCCGGGACTTCCTCAACGACATTTTACTCTACTCGGCAAAAGCGCAGGAAGTGTTGGCGCGCGGGGTGACAAAGATTGACCAGTTCACTGATGAGGGCATGATTCTGATCCTTTGCCTCCAAATCATCGGTGAAGCAGTGAAACGAATTCCAGAGGAGGTCAGAAACAGCCATCCTGAAATCCCATGGAAACGGGTAGCAGGTTTGAGAGATCGACTGATTCACGATTACTGGGGTACTGATATGCCAATCGTGATGTTTGTGGTCAGGGAAAACTTGCCCAAATTGGAAAAGACAGTAAACCAGATTTTACAGGAACTTGAAAATCAGTAAGCCATGACGCTCACAGACATTAAAAACACCCTCACTGCCCTGAAGCCCGAACTGCATGAGCGGTTTGGCGTGTCGGAGATTGGTGTGTTTGGGTCGTGGGTGCGGGGTGAGCAGCGGGCGGACAGCGACATTGACGTGCTGGTGGATTTTGACCGGAGGGTGTCACTGTTCGACATTTTGGAACTTCAATTTTTCTTAGAAGACATCTTTCAAAGGAAAGTGGACATTGCCCCGAAAGACAGCCTGAGAAAGTACATTGGTCGCTACATTCTGGCAGAAGTTGAAACGCTATGAGCAGAGATTTTACCGATTTTTTAGAAGACATCTTGGGCTACTCGAAGCGGGCGCAGGAAATTGTGCACTCTTCTGATATGAGTACGCTCACAGAGTTTTCAACTGAAAGTCTCGCTATGATTCGATGTATGGAAGTCGTGGGAGAGGCGGTCAAGAAAATACCAGATGAAGTCAGAGCCAAGTATCCTGAAATCAAA
>JAYSUY010000340.1:0-5146 GCA_043718855.1 Saprospiraceae bacterium
AACAAAAACCGGCAGAGGGTTAACTATCTGCCGGTTTTGCCATACTTCAAAATTGTACCGGATTAAACGAAAGTATTGAAAAAGACCCTGGTGGGTAGGATTGTGTACTGCGATTGATAGCACAAATGTATGCTGCGTTTCCGAGATGGGTGGTGGAGAGTTGAGAAAAAATTTTCAGATAAAGCAATGCCGCGATTTCAGTACAAGTACCCACAGACAAGGCCGCACAAGGCCTCAGGCAAACTACCTTTGCTCAATCTTCACACCACCAGGACAACTACATCCGCATGAAACACCTCCTCTGGTTCATCGCTTTTTTCAGCCTCGTCTTCATCGGCGACCGACTGGGGGGCTGGTGGCTCCAAAAACAGACCGAAAGCAGCCTGTTCCGCTACTCCCGGCTCTACGAAGGCCGCGCTGCCGCCGATATCCTGCTCGTGGGCAACTCGCGTGGGCTGGCGTTTTATCAGCCTTTTATTGAAGAAAAAACGGGCCTCCGCACCTTCAACTTGAGTTACAACGGCCTGCCCACCGACGCAGCCAAAGTGCTGGTGCAGGACTACCTCGATCTGTACCCAAGCCCAAAAGTGGTAGTGATCGACGTGACCGCCTGCGACCGCACCAATGACGAACTGCTGGCGGGCTTCACCACCTACACCAACAAGTCGCACCGTTTGGACACGCTGATTCACAGCAAGTTGCCTAAGGTATGGTGGGGCACCCAAGTCTCCGCGCTGTTTCGCTACAACAGCGAAATATTCCAACGCGCCCTCTCCTACCAGAAAAAATCGGACGAAGACTGGCTGCTGGACCGGGTGATTTCGCCCACACTCGTGGCCCGTGTGGAGCGCGACTCGTACTGGATTGCCCAGACCCCCTACCTCGTGCTGCAAGTAAAGGAAATGGCGGCCTTTGCCCAAGCCAAGGGCATACCTGTGAAACTGGTCATCGGCCCCTACTTCCCCGGTTTTCACGACAACGTGGGCAATCTCGACAACTTGAAAAAAGCCGTCGAGCAAGCCACCGGGTTGCGGGTGTATGACTACCGCCAAGCACTCGCCGACCCTACCGATTTCGGCGACTTCATGCACCCCAATCGGAAAGGCAGTGCAGCATACATTGACCTGATGCGGAGGGACAGCGTGTTGCCATAGTTCCTTACCTTGCGCCACATTTTACAACTATCCATCCGTTAAACACCTGTCATGCAACGACTTATTTTTTGCATTGCAGCCGCTGCGCTGCTTTCACTCACCTCTTGCGCCGTCAAGCCAGTGGCCAACTTCACCCTGCCCGCCCTGCCCAAATATGTGGCCCCAGTCGAAGTCGCCTTCACCAACACTTCGCTGAAGGCGGAAACCTACGAGTGGAATTTCGGCGACAACAGTGCCACCTCTACAGAACTCAGCCCCAAGCACCGATACACCCATTCGGGCAATTACACCGTCACACTGACTGCCAAAAAAGGCAGCAAAACCGTTACACGCAAACAGATGATCCAAGTCACAGCCCCCGAGCGTTGCCTCGTGGAAATCGAAACCGAGTACGGCACCATGACTGCCGAACTCTACAACTCCACCCCCAAACACCGCGATAACTTCGTGAAACTCGCCGAAGAAGGTTATTACAACGACCTGCTTTTCCACCGCGTCATCAGCGGATTCATGGTGCAGGGCGGCGACCCTAACTCCCGCAACGCCGCGCCCGGCGCAGGGCTGGGCTTTGGTGGGCCCAGTTATCAGGTGCCCGCTGAATTTGTGGATTCCTTGGCCCACGTCAAAGGAGCCATCGCAGCGGCCCGCACGGGCGGCCCCAGCAACCCGGAGAAAAAATCCAGCGGTTCGCAGTTCTACATCGTGCAAGGCAACGGCCCCATGACCGACGAGGCGCTGAACCAGATCGAGACCATGAAGCGTTTCCACTACACGCCCGAACAGCGTACTGACTACAAAACACTCGGAGGTACCGCACAACTTGACCGCGACTACACGGTGTTTGGCCGAGTGATCAAGGGTTTGGACATCATCGACAAAATCGCGGCAGTGGAGAAGGACGGCAGCGACCGCCCGAAAAAGGACGTAAAAATGAAGATTCGGGTGATTAAGTAGTACCCGCTCAGGTGCCGGGGTGACTTTGAGTCGCCCCGGCATTTAACTTTCAGCCCCAACCAACAAGAACTGGCCCACCATCAGCGCATCCACGCCCGCCTTGCGCCACGCTACCCACTCCGGTTTTTGGAACAAAAGCCGCAGCCACAACGCACTGAGCAACAGGGATATCAGCAGCGAGAGCAGCATCGACAGCGTATATTTCCCCAGAAAAAAACTGCCTGCCATACAGCCCGCCGAGAGCAGCAAAACGGCGTTGATCAGCAAAAAACTGTGTTGCGCATCCAGCCTACGCGCCAGCGTATCCACCCCTTGCCGACGATCATACGCTAAGTCTTGCAGGTCGTAGGCCAGCGCAAGTGCAAATACAAATGCCATGCGCTCCGCGAACATCAACACTACGTTGGGCCACTCCACCACCGGCACTGGCAACAAAACCGTCGTCCAGGCCCAGGCAAACGATACCACCACAGGCTTCAGCATGGGCAAGGCCCGTAAGCCCGCATGGCCTGGTCGCTGAAAGCCGTAGTAGGCTGCCCACAACACACCTCCCCCCATTGCCGCTGCTTGCACCGCTGGCGAGAGCAACAGAAAAAAACAGCCCGATACACCTCCGCTCAGCCAGCCAGCCCACCGCATCCACCGCACAGGCGATACAAAATTGTAGGCGAACCAAGTGGCGCACAGCACATAGCCCGTCAACGCAATGCCCTCGTGTAGTCGGCCCGGCGCAAGCAGCCGGGTCTGTGCCAACATCGCCACTGCGCACAGCCCCGTCCAGCCGAATTGGGCAGCATGCAGGAAACGGTTGGGGAAGGCAGTAGTGGAGAGGTCGTGATTTGTCATGCTGTTTCAACACAAATAGGACTTTCGCATAACCCCAGCGGGGTTGAACGTGAATAGACCCGGATGCAATCCGGGTCTTATGAATGAATGGGAAGCAACCCTGAAGGGGTTGAACTTAGATTGATTTGTACCTAAGAAATTCACGTTCAACCCCTTCAGGGTTGTTTGAAACCCACAACACAATTCTCCCGGATTGCATCCGGGGCTATTCACGTTCAACCCTTTCAGGGTTTTGCGAAAGTCCTATTACAGTAAGCGGTGGCCCTAACTTGTTGACGTGAGCCACATTGACCACATTGTCCCTATTGACCACATTGACCACATTCCACCCTTGTCCACACTTACATTTATGATCACCACCATCATCTTCGACCTCGGCGGCGTACTCATCGATTGGAACCCGGAGTACGTGTTTCGCCACCTGATACCCGACCCAGAGCGTCGGCGTTTTTTCTTTGAAAACATCTGCACCCACGACTGGAACGTAGAGCAAGACGCTGGCCGCCCCATCGCTGAGGCGACAGAACTGCTTGTGAGTCAGTACCCTGAGTGGGAATCAGACATCCGCGCTTACTACGGGCGTTGGGAGGAAATGCTCGGCGGCCCCATCCCCGAAACCGTAGAACTGTTCCGCAAACTCCGTGACCAAGGCGAACATCGCTTGCTGGCGCTCACCAACTGGAGCGCGGAAACCTTCCCCGTTGCGCTGGCCCGCTACGACTTCCTGCACTGGTTTGAGGGCATTGTGGTGAGCGGCGACGAAAAGACCCGCAAGCCGTTCTCTGACATCTACCAAATCCTGCTCAACCGCTACGACGTGACCCCCGAAACGGCGATTTTTATTGATGACAGCCTAAAAAACGTGGAAGGTGCCGAAGCGGTCGGCATCAACGGAGCGCATTTCCAAGGCGCGGCGCAGTTGCGCGAGACGCTGCGGGAGTGGGGAGTGTTTCGTGATTGAGGAGTGATTGGGTCATTTCGTTATGTGCTCCGCTCTGGGGCCATCAGGCAAGCCCAGAGCGGAGCCATTGACCCCTCAATGACGAAATGACCCTCAATGACAAGCCTCACCTCAATATCTGCAAATACCCGCTCGCCTTGCCTGCGTCGCCGCCCAGTTCGATGAGGTAGTAGTAAGTGCCGTCGGGCAGGTCTCGATCGTTCCAGCGGCCACCCCAGGGGTCGCTGTTGGTATAGCCCTGCCGCTCGAACACGAGGTTGCCCCAGCGGTTGAACACCCGCACCGCGTTGGCGGGGTACTGCTCAATGCCCGCGATGGTCCAGGTATCGTTGGCCCCGTCGTCGTTGGGCGATATGCCGTTGAACACCAAAATCCTGTCACACGAAACCTTGATGCGCACCCACGCCTCGCTGCTCCGCCCCTCCGTATCGGCGATGCGGTAGCGGAGCGAGTCGTTGCCACACTGGCCCGCAGCAGGGGTGTAGGAGAGCATACCCGTAGCCGCATCGAAGGTGGCTGTGCCGAACGTAGGCTGCGCCACGATGCTGAACGTGATGGGCGGCGTGTAGCGGTCATTGGCAAAAATCGCCAATTGGGTCGAGATGTCGCGCAGGGTACTGGCCTTGTCCGGGCGGGCGATCAGCGAATCTTGCACCTCCAACACGTTGACAATCAACACCGTGACCGCGCAGTCTCCCAAACCGTTGCAAATGCGCACACATAGCGTGTCTTGGCCCGTCTCGTTGCCAGTGAGCAGCACGCAGTTCGTCACCACATCCAGCGTCCAAGCCACGTTGCCGTCGCTGGCACCTGGGCAGGCGTTGACCATCGAAATGATGGGGCCTGCGATTTTCGTGATGTCCACACACACTGTTTTTTGTTCCCCCACCAGTACGTTTGTCGTGGTGGTGTCGGTGGCGACTAATTTTTCGCAGAGGAAATAAAAATCAGCGAGATACTCGCAGGTGGAAGTCTTGTTGCGGATGTAGATAGCGTGGTAGCCCGTGTCAAGCCGGAAGCCCGAAAACTCGCCGCAGGGTGTGAATTCGGCAGGTGAGAAGCCGTTGACAGTGACCGTGTAGTTACCCAAATCAGCACTCAAAATTTTAGTGCAAAAAATCGTGTCGCTATCGCAATTGCCTGTAGTCCAGACGATGTCGCCGTTGGTGTTGGCGGGGTAATCCAATACTGGCGGGCATTCGAAGCACAGTACTTTGACAAAAGCCGTGTC
>JAYSUY010000035.1:0-2452 GCA_043718855.1 Saprospiraceae bacterium
CAATTTGTTACTCATCAAGCCCGATAACCAGCAACTTAGGTTCCAATTCCCTGGGTTCACATAGTTTCATCACGGTCAATCTATTTCAGGACAAGCCAAGTTGGGCGGTGAGCGCTTGAGGACTCATCTGAAACTTGGGCAATTTTACAACAATGCGGGCTATCCATGCCGTCTCACCTCATAACTCATAACTCATAACTCAGACTTACCTATGGTCATAGATGCCCACCAACATTTCTGGCAGTTCGACCCGGTGCGCGACGCTTGGATTGACAACAGCATGAGCGTCCTGCGACGCGACTTTCTCCCAGCAGACTTGCTCCCCACTCTCTGCGACAACGGGGTGGATGGCTGCATCGCTGTGCAAGCCGATCAGTCAGAAATCGAGACCGAGTTCCTGCTGGGCTTGGCCACACGGCACGATTTCATTCGGGGCGTAGTGGGCTGGGTGGATCTCCGGGCGGACAACATCGAGGAGCGGCTGGAGTACTTTGCCCAGTACCCTCGGCTCCGGGGTTTTCGGCACATCGTGCAGGGCGAGGCGGATGTCAATTTTATGCTACGGCCTGATTTTCAGCGCGGTATCGGACTGCTGGAAAAATTTGACTTCACCTACGACATCCTCGTTTTTCCCCACCAGATGGGGGCTGCGCTGGAGTTGGCTTGCAGGTTTCCGCGCCAGACGTTCGTCCTCGACCATTTGGCCAAGCCGTACATCAAGGACGGTTTTCGGGAGGGCTGGGCGGTGCTGTTGCGCGAATTAGGCCGCTGCGAAAATGTGTACTGCAAGGTCTCTGGTATAGTCACCGAAGCCGACTGGCAACACTGGCAGTACGCGGATTTTGTCCCGTATCTTGACGAGGCATTCGAGGCATTTGGCCCTGATCGGCTGCTGTACGGCTCCGATTGGCCGGTGTGCTTGCTGGGCGGTGACTATGGAAGGGTGAAGGGCATTTTGACCCAATACTTGGGGGCGTTTTCACCAAGCGACCGCAGTAAGGTGTGGGGCGGGAATGCGGCGCGGGTGTACGGCTTGGCTGAGTAGTGTAGTGTATTGCGAAACTCCAGTTTCACTTCCTATGCGAAACTGGGGTTTCGCAATACATTGGCTGCTTTTTGTGCGCTGCGGCGGCACCGCCAGTAGTGAGCAAACTCCCCAACAGCCAAGAGGCCAGCACCGCCCACCATGAGCGAGTTGTACACCCACCGAGCAGTGTCGCTGTATTGACTGAAAAATGGGGCAACCACGAAGAGTTCTACGGCTACGGCAATGGCTCCCAACAACAACGTGGCGACCGCGATGGCACGGGTTTTCAGCAGCCAACGCGGTCGGCGACGGAGTAGGCAGATTTGTAAAGTGTGGCGTGCGAGGCGGTCTTCGGGGTGGAGTTTGAGCAGTTCGCGCAGCACGTGCTCGGTTTGGGCATCCTCGCGCAGTCGATACAGCGAAATGGCTTTTTTCAACAAAATTTGGGCGTACACATCCTCGCCAGCCCAAGTGTCCACGTTTTCCATGATGATGATTTCGAGCAGGTGGTCACACATCACGACGTGCTTGCCGTGGTCGGCGGTCTCGAAAAGAGCGGCGGTGTAGGCATGGGTGCAGTCGAAATATTCCTCAAAATCAAGTGTCCTAATCGCTTCCTCAAACTCTTCGTAGTAGCGTACGATGCCATGAAAGTCGTTGACTTTCAAAGATTTGAAATTGCGGTACAATTTCAGTTGCTGTGTGGGCTGGTAGTACATACTTAATGAATGATGAACTATAAACGAGGAACTATGAACACCCAATCCCATGATTTTCATGGTTCATCGTTCATCGTTAGGTTTATTTTATGCTCGAAAATTGAAGCGGCGCATCGGGTCTTAAAAAAAGCATTCCGCTGGTGGCTATCGTGTCGCCTGCTTGGATGCCGCTGGTTATTTCGACCATTCCTGCTTGGCGCACCCCGGTTTGTACAGTCACGAACGTGGCTTTTCCGTTGCGGCTGACAATCAGTTTTTTGTCGCGGGCCTGCGGGATGATGGCTTGGCTCGGCACGAGCAGGGCCGACATTTTGTTGCCCAAATTCAACGTCACTTCGGCGAAGGCTCCGGGCAGCAGGTCACGGTGATTGCCTTGTACGAGGGCGCGAGCGGTGAGGTTGCGCGTGTCGGCGGTTATACTCTGGTCGGTAGCCAGCACTTTGGCGCTGAACGGTGTGGTGCTGCCTTCTACGCTGAACCGGACGGTCTGGCCGGGGCGGAGCAGTGCGCTGTATTTTTCAGGTACGGAAAAATCGAGTTTGAGCGACGATGTGGAGCGGAGCATGGTAACTGCTGTGGCGGGCGTGACGTAGGCACCTGGGCTGATGTTGCGCAGGCCGAGTACGCCATCGTAGGGTGCGCGAAGTTCGGTTTTGGCAATGTTGATGCGGAGGAGGTCCATCTCACTTTTCAGGGTCTGCACTTG
>JAYSUY010000341.1:0-1901 GCA_043718855.1 Saprospiraceae bacterium
TGGGGTGCGGGGCGAACACGAGGATGTAAGTGGCTACTGTGTCGCAGCCGCCGCCAGCAGCGGGGATGGTGTCGGTGACAATGCCGCTCACATAGTACGCTACGCCGCCGACCACGATGGAGTCGCCTTCGCAGGCTTGCAGGGTGTCGGAGATGGCGACCGGCGGGCTGACCGTGAGCAGGAAGGTGTCGTTGAGCAGGCAGCCGCTGACCGAGGTGGCGAGCAGGGTGTACTGCCGGGTGCTGTCGGGCGTGATGGTGACGCTGGCGCAGGTGTCGCAACTCAGGCCGATGTTGGGCGACCACGAGTAGGTGTCGAAGCCGGGGGCCGAGAGTGTGACGGAATCGCCCGCGCAAATCACTTGGTCGGGGAAATTAGTTGTGGCGGCCAAGTTGACGGTGACGGAGATGGTATCGCGCTGCACAATGCCACAGGAGTCAGTTACTTCCACCGAATAAATTCCTGTTCCTGTGGTGGTTAGCATCTGGGCAGTGCTGCTGTCTTGCCAGAGATAGGAGGCGTAACCGGCACCTGCGTCGAGCACAAAATTGGTATCCAAGCAAGTGATGAGGTCTGGACCGAGGTCGAGCGTGTCGCCCGGTGCGAGGTTGGGGCAGAGCAGTTTTTCGGGCAAATTGATGTTGACGAACGCTGCCGAGGTGTCCTGCGGCTGGGTGGCGCTGGGGCCGACTTGCAGGGCGACGGCTTGGCTGAACGGCAGTGCCACGTCGGTGACCACGACCGAGTCGAGCGGCTGGATGAAGCCGCAGGAGTCGGCTACGAACTGGTTGTCGTTGCGGAGCAGCGAGATGTCGGCATCTGTGCCAAGGAAGCCGCCGTTGAGGTAGGTGACGAGGCCCTTGGCGTAGGCTTCAGATTTGGCGAAGGGCAGGAAGGTGGCTGCTGCCGGGGTGCCGTTGCCGAATCGGATGGAGTTTTTGGCGTTGCCGTTGTGGTCGATGGCCAGCAGGAAAAACTCGTTTCCGGCTGCGCCGTAGATGGCATAGCCGTTTGTGCCGTACTGGATGAGGTCAATCGGCACCTCGCTGTCGGTTTTGGGCAGGTCGTACTGTTTCACCCACACGAGGTCGCCGTTGATAGCGGTTTTTTGGAGAAAAATCTGGCTCTTCACGGTACCGCCCGTAGTGTCCAAGTTGGCGTACAGGCTCACGATGGTGTCGTTGTCCACGAGCAGGTCTTCGGCCAGCAGATTGGCGGAGGCGGTGACCGAGATGTGGCTGATCTTGGCCCACTGCGGCTGGTACTTCGCGCTGTCGAGTTGCACGAGCAGGTGGCGGATGCCAGCGGTGGGGCTGAGCAATTGTTGGGACCCGACGGCGTAGAGCGCGTCTTTCCACCACACGATGTTGCTGAACAGGATGGGTTCGGTGCGGCGGATGATCTCCGATTTTCCAGCCACTGCATTGCCGTTAGTCCGTTGAAGTTCAAGAATTTCGACTTGGGTCAAAAACGTACTGTCGTTGGGCAGCAGGGTTTGGTGGAACACAAAATTGCCGCTCAGGGGCCGCTCCAAGATGCCGCAGTTGATGGGCACTCCGCCCGCGATGCGTTTCACCCAGAGCAGGGTGTCGGCCACCGGGTCGTAGCGGAAAGCGATGGCTGCGCCGCCGACTGCTGAAAGTCCTACGGCTTCCAAACCAACGGCGACGATTTTGCCTTCGGAGTCGGTAATCATCTCGAACAGCCGGATTTGTTTCACGGTGTCGAGGGCGAGTGTCCGAGTCCAGACGGTTTGTCCGTTGGAGTCGAGTTTGCTCAGCAGAGCACGGTTGCCAGCAAGGCCGCTGGCGTACACGCCGCCATCGCCCGAAGGGGCGAGCGAGAGGCCCGTTTCGTTGGTGCCTGTGGTGCCGAAGGTTTTGAAATAGCGCTGCGGAGCG
>JAYSUY010000342.1:0-15483 GCA_043718855.1 Saprospiraceae bacterium
CGACACCGCAGGCTGGGCCAAGCCCATCGTGCAGACGCTGGCCAACGAGATTCCCGGCATGAATTACACCGACCAGGTGTTCACTTCCCCAACCAATGCTTGCCTGAGAATCGAGCGCACCTGGGGCGTTATCGACTGGAACACCCACAACCCGCTGCTGCCACTCGTGACCGTGCCCAACCCCACCGGGTCGACCGTCGGCCCCACCGTATCCGCGCCCGGCACCCCCGCTCCCTGGGCTTCTTCGCAAATAGGCGGCATCAACTACGGCAGCTTCTGGAGCAGCGTACCCAACGGCTACTGGTACACACAGGTCATCACGTTCACCCCAATCGTTTGCCCGAAAGACACGGTGCTGGTGGTCACGCCGCCCGCTTGCACGGCCAACCTGGATTACTCCGTCAGCGTAGCTCAGGGCTGGTCCATGTTTCAAGTCGCGGGACTACCCAGCGGCTCGGCTTTCCCCCTCGGCACCACCGTCAACACCTTCCAAGCGGCAGGCACCACAATCAAATGCTCCTTCCAAGTGACGGTGAAGGACCTCACTCCTCCAGTGGCCCGCTGCAATACCTTCACGACGGTGAACATCGGCGCGGATGACACGCAGGACTGCTACGAGGGTGGTGTTTCGTGGGTCAATGCCTCGATATTCGATGATGGTTCTTCTTACGGCTGCGGCGCTGTCCGCCTCAAGGTGCAGCGCAGGTCGCCCCTATCGGATTGCATCAGCAGCCTAAACCCCCTCAACGGACAGTCCGGCTGCGACGACACCGCTCCAGACAACCCCAGCGAGTTGGGGAAAGCGACGGCAGAGCAGGACTCCGTCAAGTTTTACTGCTGCGAAGCAGGCAGCGCACAGCATCTGGTGCTTCGGGCTTACCCTCTGGATGCCAACGGCAACATCCTCACTGACCTGAACGGCAAGCCTATTTTCGGGCAATGCCTCACCACCGTGCAGGTGGCGCAAGCAGACTGCGGCGACAGCACGGCCTCACTCTCCGGCTACATCCAGTTGGATACCAACGACGACTGCATACCTGATGCCACCCAGACCGGTGTGCCCGGCATGATAATCAAAGTGCTCGATAGCGTAGGCGACACACTTTACGCTTCCAGTGCTTTGCAGGGCTACTACCGCTTCGCAAATCCTACACCTGGCACCACCGTGCTGGAGGTGGTGCCACCGTTGCCGATCTGGAATATTTGCCCCAACCCTGACACAGTACAGGTGTCCGCAATCGGCCCCACATTCCTCAATTTCAGCGCACAACCCATCACCAACTGCCCCATCCTGACCATTGACTTGGCTACCGACCTGCTCCGACCCTGCCGCACCAGCCAGTGGTACGCCTCGTACTGCAACCTCGGCGGCGGGGCAGCCCAAAACGCGTATGTGCAAATCGTCACCGCTCCGTCGCTCCAGCTGCTGAGCGCATCCAAGCCGTTCGTCCTCAGCGGCGACACGATGACGGTGCAGCTGGGCGATGTGGCGGTCGGCGGTTGTGGCGGCTTCAGCATTGTGGTGGAAACGCCCTGCGACCCGGACGTCATCGGCGACCAACTCTGCATCGAGGCGCACATTTTCCCCGACACGATGTGCATGCCGCCTTCGGCCATCTGGTCGGGCGCACAGATGGAGGCCTCCGCCGTCTGCGAAGGCGACTCGGTGCGCTTCACACTGCGCAACACCGGCTCGGCGCCTACTATCCAAGCCCTCGACTATGTGATCATCGACGACATGGTGGTCATGTTGCAAGGCCAAGTGCCAGCGGGCTTCGGCCCCGGCGCGATGATGATGAAAACCGTGCCTTCCACCGGCGAACTGCTGCGCCTGCGCTCCGAGCAGGAACCTAACCACCCCACTGCGCAGCCGCCTTCCGTAGCGGTGCAAAACTGCAACGGCACCACTCAGCCCAGCCTGCTGCTGGAGTTCGAGAACGAAGACGGCAGCACGTTCACCGACCTGGAGTGCCGCGAAGTGGTGACTTCTTTCGACCCGAACGAGAAGTTGGCCTTCCCGCGCGGCTTCTCCCCGCAGCACCTCATCGAGGACGACACACGCCTCACCTACCAGATCAATTTCCAGAACACAGGTACTGACACGGCCTTCCTCGTGGTGCTGCGCGATACGCTCTCGCCGCTGCTCGACCCCGCCAGCATCCGTGTGGGCGCAGGCAGCCACCCCTACACTTGGAGTCTGAGCGGCAAGGGTATCGTGGAATTCCGCTTCGAGAACATTCTCTTGCCTGATTCGACGACCAACGAGGCAGCCTCGAACGGCTTCGTACAGTTCCACATCCAGCAAAAAACGGACAACGCCATCGGCTCGCACATCGAAAATCGGGCAGGCATCTACTTCGACATCGTGAACCCGGTCGTGTTCACCAACACGGTGTGGCATACGGTGGGCAAGGATTTCGTCGCCACCTCTTCTGTGAAAAACCCGGCAGCCGCCGCGCTGCTGCACATTTTCCCCAACCCCGCCGCCGAGAGCGCGTTTGTGGCGCTGGAGCAGGAAAAACAGGTGCAAATCCGCTTGATTGATGTATTTGGCCGCACAGTGCGCACCCTTTCGGGCAAAGCACCTGGCGTACAACTGCGCCGCGAAGGGCTGGCGGCTGGCGTTTATTTTGTGGAAATGAGCGACGGCAAGGGCTGGCAGCAGGTGGGGAAATTGATTTGGAGGTAGAAGCAAAGACTTGCTCGTCGTGATGTCAATGGCACACGGATCGAACAGATCGGACGGATTAGGACAGGATTTTAAAATCCGTTTCGACCCGCTCCATTCGTCCGATCTGTGTGCCATTGTTGTTTGGTGTGGAACTTTGCCTGCCGCTCATGCGATTCGGCTCGCGGCTCCCAACAAACAGCCAACCGACCACATGGACTACCTCGATTTTCCCAACAACAAGCCCTCGCGCCACCTGCGCCAGAAACGCCGCGACAAGCGGCTGGCCGAAGAACTCATCGAATGCCGCCGCTACTGCGGGGGCGACTCGAACAAAAAGACGCGCGAAAAAGGAGCCACCAAACGCAATCAGAAAAACGAACTGCTGGGCTACCACCCGCCCCATGAGCCGATCTGCGTGCGTCGCCGCGCCCACTTCACTGACAACTTGGAGCCGCTCGAACGTTTCCTGCGCAGCCATGTGGGTCGCCCCTGGTCGGCAGTGTACGCCGAGTTGAAAGGTCAGTTGGACGGCGGCAGCGTCACTGGGCAGCATGTGATCCAGCACCTGGAAGACTACATGGGCCACCGTTACCGACACCGCCCGGTGGAGGAGTACCGCTCGCGCAACGACGGTGTGTCGCTTCGTTTCGCGGTCCACCCGGACACGGGCTTGCTGTGTATCGCCGACCCGCGCACTCCGCTGCCCGAAGGCCCGTTTCCCCAAAAAGCGCGTTTCAAAAAAGAAAAAGCGCGACGCAAGAGTCGGCTGCGCCTCGGTTTGGAGGAAAAAACGAGGCCGCAAAAACAGCAGCCCGAAGCGAAGGATTGGCTGCGCCGGTTCTTCGTTGACCACATTGGAGGGGTGAACTGCTATAATTTTGACACCGAGCTGCACCGCGTCACGGATTTTTGGGAAAATGATTGGCGCATCTCGCTGGCTTTGTACGAGGCAACTGGGGTTGCACCAAAGCGTCAGCCCGAGTTGATTTGGGTTGCAATGAAGCATCAACCCGATGACTCGCCTTTCATTCGGTTCCGGGGGCGACTCTCCATGCAGTGCAAATCTGGCACAAAGCCGCAGCAGGTATCATTCACCTGCATCTGGCACAGGACAGCAGGAGATTTTTTTATGTTTGAGGTGTTGGGGTGAATCACACCAACCCCAAAATCCCCAACCCCCGCTCAAACTCAGCATCTAACCCCGCCTCGATGTGCAGCATCTCGCCCGTAGCCGGGTGCAGCAGCGACAGCCGCCGAGCGTGCAGCAGCAGGCGGGTGAGGCCGAAGTTTTCCCGAAAATATTTGTTGTGTTTCACATCGCCATGACGAGGGTCGTTGATGACTGGGTGGCGGAGGTGGGCGAAGTGCTTGCGGATTTGGTGGCGGCGGCCCGTTTCTGGCTCCACCTCCACGAGTGAAAAGCGGGCGGTGGGGTAGCGCAGTCCGATGGGCCAGTCGTGCAGGATTTGCGCCAGCCGTCGGTAGTGCGTGATGGCGAGCTGAAAGCCCTTGCCCGTCTCCTCGTCGGCCAGCGGGTAGTCGATCACATCCTGCTCTGGCACAAAGCCGCGTACGACAGCCAAGTATTTCTTTTCCAGCGACTTGTCCATGAACTGCGCCCCCAGCGCGGCGGCTGAGGCGGGGTTTTTTCCGAAAACCAGCA
This sequence comes from Saprospiraceae bacterium, assembly GCA_043718855.1. GTDB lineage: Bacteria > Bacteroidota > Bacteroidia > Chitinophagales > Saprospiraceae > M3007. Next base: position 4,335 of record JAYSUY010000342.1, read on the forward strand.
CACCCGATGTAGCACGGTCGAGCCGATGAGCGGGGTAAAGCCGCTGACCGATTTGATCGCGCAACAGTTGCAGCACGAACACGCGGTCTTCGCTCAGGCGGCTGCGGTGGACGAGCATCCCCGGCGGCTTGTTGATGGCGATGAGGTACTCATCGTCGTGGAGTATCTCGAACATACCCTACTTGTTCGGGTAAACGTACTGCTGCACCTCTTCGGCACTCACCACATGGTCGCAGAGGATGAAGAGCCGCTCGATGACGTTGGCCAATTCACGGATGTTGCCCGTCCAGTTGTAGTCTTGGAGGGCCTTCAGGGCTTCGGGAGTGAAGATTTTGGGCGCGTGGCCGTAGTCGTCGGCGATGCGGCGGTTGAAGTGTTCGAGCAGGAGCGGGATGTCTTCGCGGCGCTCGTTGAGCGAGGGTACTTTGACGACAATGACCGCCAGGCGGTGGTAGAGGTCTTCGCGGAAGCGGCCATTGGCGATCTCGCTGCGGAGGTCCTTGTTGGTGGCCGCCAGCACCCGTACGTCTACCTTGATTTCTTTGCTGTCACCCACGCGAGTGATTTTGCTTTCCTGCAAAGCCCGCAGCACTTTGGCTTGCGCATCAAGGCTCATGTCGCCGATTTCGTCCAGAAACAGGGTGCCGCCAGTGGCCGACTCAAACTTGCCGGGCTTGTCGGCAATGGCTCCGGTGAAAGAGCCTTTTTTATGGCCAAACAGTTCGCTCTCAATCAGTTCGGAGGGGATGGCCGCGCAGTTCACCTCCACCATTGGGCCGTCGGCGCGGTTGCTTTTTTCGTGAATCCAGCGGGCCACCAGTTCCTTGCCCGTGCCGTTTTGCCCGGTGATGAGTACCCGACTTTCGGTGGGAGCCACGCGTTCGAGCATTTTTTTGATCTCCAAAATGGGGGCGCTCTCGCCGATCATGTTCACGCCCTTGCTGCTTTTCACCTGCTTGCGCAGCACCTGGGTGGTGTTCACCAACTCGCTGCGATCCAGCGCGTTGCGCACAGTGATGAGCATTCGGTTGAGGTCGGGCGGCTTGGAGATGAAGTCGAATGCGCCTTTTTTCACCGCCTCTACCGCTGTGTCGATGGTGCCGTGTCCGCTCACCATGATGACCGGCGTTTCGGGCGAGAGGATTTGGAGGCGCTCGAGGGCTTCGATGCCGTCCATGCGCGGCATCTTGATGTCCATGATGACGACATCAAACTTTTCTTTCTGCACTTTCGCCACGCACTCCATGCCGTCGCTGGCCTCTTCCACGTCGTAGCCCTCAAATTCGAGGATGTCGCGCAGGGTGCGGCGGATGGGTGTTTCGTCGTCAACTACCAGTATTTTTGCCATAACATGTTGAATGTGGTCAATTTGAAAATGTGGTCAATGTGGTTCGTGATGTCGCGCCTCTCGCCCCTCACCTTCTCACCCCTCACACAGGGGCACAAAGAAAGTTTGTTTTGCTGACGCGGGCCATACCGCCGAACCCTTATTTTTCTGTTGTGTTGTGACTTTCGGGTACGGCGGCGTTTTACCTTTGTTCGTTGCCGCTTCGCGGAAAATCGAGTCAACTATTTTTTCAAAACACTCACAATCTGAATCTTATGCACGTCAAAACCTCCCTCCCGCTCTTTATTGCGTTTTTCTTGGCCTTTGCCACTGCTGCCTCGGCGCAGTACAACGTGGTGCAGGAGACTGAGCGCAACATGTCGTTCGGCTCGCGCCCGGCTTTTCATTTAGAATTTGCCAATGCCGATGCGGGCATGGTGGAGGACCTGTGGAAGGAATTTGCTAAAAAAACCTACGGAGCCAAGTTGAAAAAAGACAAAAAATCGAGCGAATGGGCCGCGACCGAACTAAAATCGGCTGCCATGGGCGGCGATGCTTTCGCGTTGTACTCCACCATCGAGAAGACCAGCAAGGGGACCAGCCTTACGGTGTGGTATGACGCAGGCACTTACTTCCTCAGCCGCCGCGACAACAGCAGCCGTGCGGAGGAGACTTCTCGCACGCTTCGCACATTTTACTACGATGTGCGCCGTGCCACCATCGCTAAGGAACTGAAAGCAGAAGAAGAGAAACTGAAGGATATGGAAAAGAGCCAAAAAGCCTTGCAAAAAACCGCTGATGGACTCCGAAAAGACATCGAATCTTGGAAGGCCAAAATCAAGAAAGCGGAAGATGACATCGTGAAGGCGGAGCAGGAGCAGGAAACCAACATTAAAGACCAAGAGGCGCAACGCACAGCCATCCAGTCGGTGCAGGAGCGGATGAAAAACGTGGAAAACGAGAAGAACTAACCACTGAAGCGACTGAGTTGGGGTCTGCACATCCAGATTGTTTTGGCCCAACAAATTCATTTTCAGCGATCTGCGCTTGGGCTGAAAAATTCAGCGCATTTTCGCTCCGTTTTTGTTTTGAAATGCTTCTGCGTCAGGTACCGGCGTAGGAGCATTTTTTATTGATTTTGGGCTAAAAAATAAAAAAGCGGCAGGTTTGGGCAGAAAGTGGCGGATTGGCGAGTTGAAGTTTTTTATTTGAAACAAGGTGGCGGTTGTGAAAAAAACATAAAAATTTTGAAACAAAAATTGTCAATTTTGCTCGACAATTCAGCAGAAAAAAAACTTTTGCACTGTGGAAAATTAACACTGGCTTCATCTACGGAGACCGAATCTTGACTTGGAGAAAGTCATCCAAAAAACACCAGCGAAACGCTAAGACCTTTGCATTCAGCCTTGTAAAACATTTTCAAATCAGTCCCTCAAAGCCCCTGCAAGCCTGTGGATAACTCAAAACCGATGTGGACAACTTGAAAGGTTTCCACGGTTCTCCACAGCGATTGCGCCGGTTCTCCACAATTTTGGGCCACGACGAAATGTTTGAAAAGCAGATTTGCTACGTTTGTCGCCTTTTCAAAAATGCCTCACGCCCAACACCTGCAATCATGAATGACGCAAACAATGCCGGGCAAAACAATCCTTCGGGCAGCGGTCGAAACAAATCGAACAACCCGCGTAGCCAGAGCAATCAGGACAACTTGTCGAACTATGTGTTTGGCAAGGTACAGCCCCAAGCGGTGCCGCTTGAGGAGGCTGTACTGGGTGCACTCATGCTCGACCGCGAGGCCCTGCCACTGGTGATGGACACTTTGCGGGCCGATAGTTTTTACTTGGAGTCACACCAGTTGATCTATAAAGCCGCCATCCGCCTGTTCGAACGCTCCAACCCCATTGATTTGCTGACCCTGACGGAGGAAATGAGGAAGTCGGGCGACCTCGAAAAGGTGGCGAACGGATACTACCTCGTAGAACTGAGCAACAAGGTGGCCTCGGCGGCTAACATTGAGTACCACGCCCGCATCATCGCCCAGAAGCACATCCAGCGCGAACTCATCCATGTGAGCACCCGCACCATCCGCGATGCTTACGAGGATACGACCGACGTGTTCAACCTGCTCGACGAGGCCGAAAAAGGCCTGTTCAGCATCACCCAAAACAACCTCAGCCGCAGCTACGAAAGCATGGGCAGCCTCAGTAGCAAGGTGCTGAAGCAGATTGAGGAACTCTCCAAAAAAACGGACGGCCTGACGGGTACGCCTTCTGGCTTCACCGACCTCGATCGGCTCACGTCTGGGTGGCAACCCTCTGATTTGGTGATCATTGCGGCCAGGCCGGGCATGGGAAAAACCGCCATGGTACTTGCCACCGCCCTCAATGCCGCCCGCGATTTCAACAAGGGTGTCGCCCTTTTTTCTTTGGAAATGGCCTCCACGCAGCTCGTGCAGCGCCTCATTTCCATGGAAGCCATGATACCCGGCAGCAAGATGCGCACCGGCAAACTGGAAGACTATGAATGGCAGCAACTGCAAAGCACGGTGGAGCGGCTCAACACGGTGCCGCTCTTCATCGACGACACGCCCGCCATCAACATTTTTGAACTTCGCGCCAAGTGCCGCCGCTTGAAGCAGCAGTACGACATCCAAGTGGTGATCGTCGATTACCTGCAACTGATGACCGGTGGGTCAGACAGCAACAAGGGCGGCAACCGCGAACAGGAAATTGCAGGTATATCTCGTGCCCTCAAATCGTTGGCCAAGGAGCTGAACGTAGCCGTGATTGCGCTCTCGCAACTCAGCCGGGCAGTGGAGACGCGCGGCGGAAGCAAGCGGCCCCAGTTGAGCGATCTTCGAGAATCAGGCTCTATCGAGCAAGATGCTGATATTGTGGCATTTATCTACCGTCCAGAATACTACCAGATCATGGAGGACGAAAACGGCCAGAGCAACAAGGGCATTGCCGAGTTCATCATCGCCAAGCACCGGCACGGTGCGCTCGACACGGTAAAACTGAAATTCACCGACACCTTCGCCAAGTTTGAAAACCTGAACGACCCTACTTTTGCGAGCCAAAACTCCCCGCTCGCGGGGCCATTCCAGCCCAGCGGCATCACGCGAGCATCGAGGATGAACGAAGAGGACATCCCGTTTTAAGTAGTCACTGATGTCCCGCTAAGCCCGCATCACCGACCGGTCCAGCCACAGGGTTATGTTGCCCCGTTCCACCAATGATTTGTTGTACGCCCCCCAGTTCCGGACTTTGTACTTATCTTTGACTGGGCTTGTTTGCTCGGACTTCATGTTCATAACTTTTACGTCTTGGAAAACTCAAAGTTAACGCAAATAAGCCTTTTTCATAGATCGCCACCCCGTTAAAACAAAGCCCTTTCTATACGAAATCTGATAAAGCAGAATTAGGGTATATCTGAAAATCTGTTCCCAATCGAAGCAGCGAAGCCTTTTGAGGAGAAGTGCAACCTTAACGCTTCCTGCCTCATTCCCCTACCTTTACCCAAAAATCGGCGCTGCCCAGCGCATACGGAACATTTCACCCGCCACTTTGAGTTAGGGCGCAATTCATTCCGAAAACCCCAGTTTTTTTTCCATGCACACAGGAACCGTCATCAAATCCACTGGCAGTTGGTACAACGTTAGGTTGGATGCCGACCCAATCGACCCTTCACCCGGCACGGTGCTGCAATGCCGCATCGTCGGCAAATTTCGCCTCGACGATATCCCCCTGACCAATCCAGTTGCGGTGGGCGACCGCGTGGAGGTGTATCCTGAAACTGAGGGGCAGGGAATGATCAAAAAAATACTGCCCCGACGCAATTATGTGATGCGCCAGTCACCGCGCCGCAAACACGATATGCACCTGCTTGCGGCCAACATTGACCAGGCTGTACTCATCGTCACGGTGGTACAGCCCGATCTCAAGCCGGGCTTCATCGACCGCTTTCTGGTGATGATTGAGCGTGACGATATCCCGGTGACCATTGTGTTTAACAAAGCCGACCTGTACGATGCCGTCGATCAAGCCAAATACTTGGAAATGAAGGCTGTGTATGAGAAAATTGGGTACGGCGTGTTGCTCACCTCGGTAGAAAAATTGCAAGGTTTGCAGGAGTTCAAAGCCCTACTCACAGACAAAACCACCCTCGTGAGCGGCCAATCAGGCGTGGGCAAAAGTAGCCTTGTGAATGCAGTACAGCCGCAATTTGCGCTCCGCACGGGCGAAATCAGCGACTACTCTGGCAAGGGCCAGCACACCACTACCTTCGCCGAAATGTTCGAGTTGGACTACGGTGGCCGCATCATTGATACGCCGGGCATGAAGATGCTCTCCTTCAACAACAAGGACAAATCGAACATCGCCCACAGTTTTCTCGAATTCTTTCGCCTGTCGAGTCAATGCCGTTTTGGCGGGGCTTGCCTGCACCGAAATGAACCAGGGTGTGCTGTACAGGATGCGCTCCGCGAGGGCGAAGTGAGCGCACTTCGCTACGAACATTACTTAGGGCTTCTGGAAGAGGTAGAAGACCAAAATTATTGGGAACGGCACAAGACTGTGTAAGACAAGCCTGAGTTTTGGTAGCGCAATCAGTCAACCAATCCCTGGTCAACCAATTACCCACTCAGGGTTTCTTTTTCACCGTGCAGCCCACTGCGCGGGTGAAATCTGGATCGGGGGCCCGACTGCGCAACAGCGCATCCACGGCATTCTCGACGAAGTGGGTTTTCACGTCATCAGGGTTCTCTGGGTTGTCGTCAATGGCTCCGATGTAGCGTACCAGCAGCGTGGAGTCAAGCACAAAAACGTGCGGCGTACGTGAAGCCCCAAATTTGGGGTACACCGTCTGCTCCTCATCGAAAAGGTAGTCAAACGGATATTTTTTTTGCTTGGCGCGTTTTTGCATCTCCTCAAAGGAGTCTTCGGGCACCACTTCCGGGCTATTTGGGTTGATGGCCACCACAGGGAAACCCAAATCAGCGTATTTTTTGTGTAATTCGATCACCCTGCGCTCGTAAAGTTGAGCATAGGGGCAATGGTTGCAGGTGAACACCACGATGTAACCCTTGGCTTTTTTGTATTTGGACAAGGAGACCATGCTGCCATCCACATTTTTGAGGCTGAAGTTTTCGGCGCGGTCGCCAACTTCATAAGGTGTGTACGGCGTGGGAAGAGTGGGGGCGACTGCACCGAAGTGGGTGACCGCGCCGATGAGGAGGGTGAATAAGAGGGCGAGACCTTTCATGAGTAAAAGAAAAATGTAAACGATAATCGGAATAATTGCGGGACACGAACTCGTCCGCTATTTTTTTGTGATGGCAGAAGCCGCTTTCACGGCACCCAAAAAGGGCTGCACAAAATTTTCTAAATCCTCATACTGGGCAAACTTGCCCAAATGAAACAGGCGCGCCTTGCCGCGCAACACCAAAGTAGCAGGTATAGCACCATCCCACTGCTCATGTATTTCTGGAATCCAATTGTTCGCGTCTTGATCGGCAAAGAGAATTATCTCTGATTTCAACTGTTTTTCCAGCAAAAATGGCTCAAAGCGCTTTTTCAACTGGCTTTTGAAATCTAAACTGACCAACAGCACTTGCACTTTTTTATCCCCCCCGTATTGCTCGTTGAGTTTTTCAAACCACGCCAATTCTTCCACGCACGGCTTGCACCAAGTTGCCCAAAAATTGATGATGAGGGTAGTGTTGTCACCAGCCTGCTGGATGCGGGCCTGCAACTGAGTAAGGCTGTCGTATATCGTGTAACGAGGAGACTGCTGGCCAAAGGCAGGAGCCAAGGTGCAGAGGAGGGCCAGCAATGCTAAAACAGTTCGTAACCGATACGGGTACATAGGCTAATTGATCAAAATATTAAAAAAAACATTGCAAGAAACGGAGAACATCCAGAACGGCAAGAGGCTTTAACAAATTTTCCGACGAAAAATTAACCTGCACCCAAATAGCATGAAAAAAGCCCTTCGGAAGTACGCTTTCCGAAGGGCTTTGCCAGAAATTTAACAAACAAAATTGCGTCAGGCTGCTACTGCAACACCTTCTGGGAAGGCGATAGAGTGATCGACCAGAATGCGCCCGCAATGCTCACAGGCAAGAATTTTTTTATGTAAACCGATCTCCAACTGCACCTGAGGTGGCACATTATTGAAGCAGCCGCCGCAGGAGTGGCGCTCTACGGTCACTACAGCCAAGCCGTTGCGGTACACGCGGCGGGTCTTGTCATAAGCTTTCAGAAGGCGATCTTCGATACCCTGACGAGCCTTGTCACTTCGGGCGCGGAGTTTCGCTTCTTACTGTTCAGTTTTTTCGATGATGCCTTGCAGCTCTACCTTTTTTGCGTCCAGTTCTTTTTGTTTGGCTTCAAAGCGCGACTCGGCTACTGCGATGCCGTCTTTTTTGCCTTCCAACATTCCCTTGGCCTCTCGCACCCGTTTTTCAGAGAGTTGGATGTCAAGTTTGGCCAGTTCAATCTCTTTTTGCAATGCCTCATACTCGCGGTTGTTCTTCACTTCTTCGAGTTGCTTCTGGTAGCGCTTGATGTTTGCATCGGCTTCTTTGGCCCCAGACTGCATCTTGCTGATTTCCTGCTCGCTCTCTTTGAGGTTTGCTTTCAGTTTTTTGATGCGGGTATCCAACCCCGCGAGTTCGTCCTCAAGATCGGACACTTCCATCGGAAGCTCGCCTCTGAGTATCTGGATTTCATCCATCTGTGAGTCAACCTGTTGCAGACTCCAGAGCATGTTCAGTTTTTCGGCGACTGATATTTCTACGGCCATTCTGTATGGAATGAGTGAATGAATAATTCTGGCTTTTCAAGTGTAAAAAACCGGATTGGTGTTCAATTTTGTGCAATGGAGCGCAAAAGTAGCAAATTTTTCCCGAACAAGATCGTACAAAAGTTCTACCGTAAATTGCTCGCTCTCATAGTGGCCGATGTCAGCGATGAGTATTTGCCCGTCGGCATCAAAAAACTCGTGATACTTGAAATCGGCGGTAACGAAAGCGTCCGCCCCTGCCCGTCGGGCCTCGGCCAAGAGGAAACTTCCAGCGCCTCCGCACACCGCTATGCGCTGCACGGGCTTTTGGAGCAATGCAGTGTGCCGCACACTGTCTGCGAGGAAGGAGGTTTTCACGGCTTGCAAGAAATCAAGTTCGGGCAGTGGCTCAGTCAATTCACCCACCAATCCGGCTCCGACATCAGTAGTGCCGCCTGGCTTGGGCAATAGGATTCGAGTATTTTGAAGCCCCAGTTTTTCAGCGATTTTGGCGTTAACTCCCTGCTGGTGTACGTTGTCGAGGTTGGTGTGGATGGCATAGATTGCTACGTCGCGGCGGATGGCTTGCATCACGGTGCGCTCCACATAGTTGGCTCCATTGAGCCGTTTCAAACCTCTAAACACGATGGGATGATGGGCTACGATAAGGTTACATCCCAGGCTAATTGCTTCATTAACAATTGCTTCGGTAGAATCAAGGCAAAATAGTACACCGCTCACGGGTGTCTGCGGATCGCCTACGATGAGGCCAGCATTGTCGTATGATTCCTGCAAGTGCGGAGGCGCTACAGCCTCCAGCACGGAGATGATGTCCTGAATGATTTGGGGTGTGTTGGTGTGTGACATTGTGGACGCTTAGATTTGTTCGTCAGTTTTGCCGTATCGGCATTTCCCAATTGCTTCTGGAAGGGTGTTGACTGGGGTTGGCTTATACCGCCTTCGCCCCAATCTTGATCTCCTCCACCACCTCCGGGTTCAGCAGCGTCGAAATATCACCCAAATTGGATGTGTCACCTTCGGCGATTTTCCTCAAAATGCGTCGCATGATTTTGCCCGACCGAGTTTTGGGCAGCCCTGGCACGATCTGGATTTTGTCAGGCTTGGCGATGGGGCCGATTTCGCGGGTCACTACAGCCATAACTTCTTTTCGGAAATCCTCGGTGTGCTCCACGATGTGGTTGGTGATGACGTAGGCGTATATGCCCTGCCCCTTGATGTCGTGCGGGTAGCCCACCACCGCGCTCTCCACGATGTTGTCGTGCTTGTTGATCGCATCCTCCACCTCGGCGGTGCCGATGCGGTGGCCGCTCACGTTGATCACGTCGTCTACCCGACCGATGATGCGGTAGTAGCCATCCGCGTCGCGCCGCGCGCCGTCGCCCGTGAAGTAGAGGTTTTTAAAAGCAGCGAAATACGTCTGGCGGCATCGCTCATGGTCGCCCCACGTGGTGCGCAGGATGCTGGGCCACGGAAATTTGATGCAGAGCAAGCCTTCCGCCTCGGTGTTTGTCAATTCTTTGCCGCTTGCATCCACCAGAATGGGCTGAACGCCTGGCAGCGGCAGCGTAGCGAAGCAGGGCTTCGTGGGCGTGATACCCGCGATGGGCGTGATCATCATGCCGCCCGTCTCCGTCTGCCACCAAGTGTCCACAATGGGGCAGCGTTTTTTGCCAATTTTTTCGTTGTACCAGTTCCAAGCCTCCTCGTTGATGGGTTCGCCGACGGTGCCGAGTACGCGCAGCGAGGGCATCCGGCGGTTTTTTACAAAACTATCGCCTGCCGCCATGAGGGCGCGTATCGCCGTCGGAGCGGTGTAGAAGATGTTGACTTTGTGCCGCTGGATCACGTCCCAGAAACGGCCCGCATCGGGGAATGTAGGTACGCCCTCGAACATCAAACTGGTGGCCCCGCTGAGCAGCGGCCCGTAGATGATGTAGGAGTGGCCGGTGATCCAGCCCACATCGGCGGTACACCAGAAGAGCTCGCCCTCTTGGTATTGGAACACGTTGCGGAACGTGAACTCGGTGTACACCATGTAGCCCCCATGGGTGTGTACCACGCCTTTGGGTTTGCCGGTGGAGCCGCTGGTGTAGAGGATGAACAGCGGGTCTTCGGAGTCCATGGGCTGGGCCTTGCAACTTTTGCGCTTGCCTGCTATGGCATCGTGCCACCAGTGGTCACGGCCTTCGTGCCAGTGGACGTGGTCGCCAGTGTTTTTGTGTACGATGACGGTGCGCACCGAATCGCAACCCAGCGTAAGCGCCTCGTCTACAATGGATTTTACCGGAATATTCTTCGCGCCCCGCGCATTGAAATCGCTGGTGATGACGGCGCAACACTGTGCATCTTTGATGCGGTCGGCCACTGAAATGGCCGAAAAACCCGCAAACACTACCGAGTGAATGGCCCCAATGCGGGCGCAGGCCAGCACCGCCACCGCCAGTTCGGGGGTCATGGGCATATAGATGCACACGCGGTCGCCTTTTTTGATGCCCTGATCTTTGATGGCGTTGGCGAACTGACACACCTGCTGGTAGAGTTGCTTGTAGGTGATTTTGCGCGGCTTGGCTCTGGGGTCGTTGGGTTCCCAGAGGATGGCGGTTTGCTTGGCGCGGGTGGCCAAGTGGCGGTCCAGCACATTCTCGGTGATGTTGAGTTTGCCGCCTACGAACCATTTGATGGAAGGTTCGCGAAAATTCCATTTCAGCGTCTGCTTCCAGGGTTTTTTCCATTGAAAAGTGGCGGCTTGTTCGGCCCAAAACTCTTCCGGTTGGGCTACGGAGCGGGCGTATACTTCGTGGTATTGCTCCAGAGACTTAATTTGCAAGGTCATAGGTATGGTGTGTATTTTTGCAAGAAATGTTACTTCAATGTTGAAAATTCGACTTTATCTCATGGCTTTGGTGGGGGTATACTTCGCCGCTTGCACCCAACGCCAACCTATTTATTCCAAACCAACAGTCAACAACCGGGACTATCGGGTGGAGTATCTTTTTGAACACGATGGCTGCAAGGTTT
>JAYSUY010000343.1:0-5138 GCA_043718855.1 Saprospiraceae bacterium
CTGCGGACGCTGGGACTGGGAAGGGTTAATGAAGAGGCATGAATGAGGTATGAACGATGAACGGCGGGATGTCGCGTGGTTCATCGTTCATACCTCATCGTTCATACTTCAGGACGTGGGTTTTAAGGATGGCGGCCATGGAGAGCGCGTCGGTGATTTCGCCTTGCATGACCATGCGGAGGGCTTCGCTGAACGGGACGCGCCGGATGTGGAGTTGCTCCGTATCTTCGGGGCTGCTTTCGCCGAAGGATAAATCTTGGGCCAGATAGACCAGACCATACTCATCGGTGACAGAGTTGGAGAGGTGCATTTCGAGCAGGGGAGTCCAGCGGCGGGCGGTGATACCGGTTTCTTCGAGCAGTTCGCGCTGGGCGGATTCGAGGTCGGAAGTGCCGAGTGGGCCGCCGCCTTCGGGTATCTCCCAAGAGTAGCGGCCCAGTGTGTAGCGGTACTGGCCCACGAGCCAGGTGTAGCCCTCGTAGTCAAGCGGCACGATGCCTATGGCGGTGTTTTTGAACTGCACTACGCCGTAGATGCCAGGGCCACCTGCGGGGTTGAGCACATCGCGGTGGCTCACCCGAATCCAGGGGTTGTCGTAGGCGGTACGTTCGTTGAGGGTGGTCCAAGGGTTAGGAGTTTGGTCGGGGTCGGGGCCTTTGAGGGTGTAGGCGGGTGTGGTGTTTTGCATAAATTTGGGCTGGAATTTCTTGCCCAGCGGCTTGTGGCCCAAAGTCCAACATTTTTGAAAAAACCGAGGGGCTTGCTCCCTTTTTTCTACAAAGTTTCACCTGCTAAAATTTGACTCAACATGACAACATCACAACTCTTTCCGCTTCCTTTCGGCACTACTCCGCTCATTTTCAAGTCAATGGGCAAATGCTTTTTGTTGCTGGCTTTCGGGTTGGCGGCTACACTGCACCTGTCAGCACAACTTTCGTTTTCCATCTCGCCCAGCCCGGTGCAGAGCGTGGAGGTGAGCGATGGGGCCGATGCCTACGCCACGATCACTAACCTGTCCACCACGACGGACACTTTTTTGTGGCAACGGCAAATCATCCAATTCGATGACGATGCTGTGTGCAATTTGGGCTTGGCCGATCCTTTCCAGCACTACCTGCTGGAACTGACCGCACAAAGAACCTTCTGGCTGCAGCCCGGTCAGTCGGGACCGTTGCATGTGGAGTTGTACGATCTGAACGGTGAAGGCTGCTGTGCTTTGGTACACTTGAAAATCAGCAAAGTGGGCAGCCCAGCCGATACCCTTACCGTGGTTTACAACCTGCGGCAATGTCAGGCGGTGGGTACTGACGACCTCGCCACTGCGCCAACGGTCGCGGTTTTTCCCAACCCGGTGCAGGATGTTTTTTCCCTAAAAAATGCTCAAGACGTTCGTGCGCTGCGCCTGTTCGACAGCCAAGGCAAATTGGTGGAGCGTTTTGAAGCCAACGAAACCCATATTTACCCCATGAGTCAACTTCCCGATGGGGCATATTTCATTGCTTGCGAAGACAAGGCGGGGCGTGTGTTCCAGACCTTGTCGGTTCAGAAAAAAATGTAGTCACACCATAGCATGCAACAGCCCGCACCACAAAATCCGCCTCGTCACGGCTGCCAGCCTCTTCGACGGCCACGACGCAGCCATCAACATCATGCGCCGCATCATGCAGAGCAGCGGCGCGGAGATTGTCCACCTTATCTATAATTGACAAAAGCATGAAAATCAAAAACTTGTCACTTCGTCATTACAAGAAGTTCAACAACTGGGAGCGGAGTTTCTGTGATGAGACAGGCAATCCGCACGATATGATTTTGCTTGTAGGTAACAATGGTACTGGAAAATCTTCCATTCTACAAGCAATTGCGATGCTGATAAGCTCAGCGGTGAAGCCATTTTTTGCTCCCTCAGACCTTGACTATCCGGGTTTTAAATGGGATAATATCCAGCGGGGAAGACTGCCTGTTGAAGTTCGTGGCAATTTGATATTTTCTCAAAATGAGATTGATGCCACAAGGAGATTGTCGGACTCTTTGCATGAAAGGTTTCCGGAGCGTAACCTTCCGTTGCCAGGAGACAATACTGAGATTTCGCTGCGCCTCAATTATGCTGAAAACAAGGTACGAAGTACAAACCTCGCTGCATTTCTCCAAACACAAGGGTATCAGTATGCACTTCAACTTAGCAAGTTCGAGCGTAGCTTTGACCGACTTTTCCAAGACATCGGCTCTGTTTACGTTTACCATGAACAACGGACCGCCGCCAGCATTGACGCTTCCAAACTGGTAGGGGGCGACGAAAATGGAAATGGCGAGCGCAAAACAATTGCAGTAGATGAAAAAGTGGTAAAAGAGGTACTGTTTAAATGGTTTGTTTTTCATCAAAACGCAACTAACCTCGAACGAAGATTTGAACTGCGAGAAGGGCAGCGAGATCTTTTTGCAGAGTTGGAAAGGCGCTATCAGATGCTTTTTAGAGGCCGGTCGTTCAAGGGTTTTGCCCCTAAAATGTCACCTGACCAATTTTTTGACACCGAACAAGATTTTTGGTTGTTTGACGGAGTCAACGACTACGAATTTTCCGAAATGTCCGGTGGAGAGCGAGCAATCTTCCCAATGCTAATTGACTTTGCCAACCGCAATATCAATAACTCAATCATCATCATTGATGAGGTGGAATTGCATCTTCATCCGCCATTGCAACAGGCATTGATTCGAGCTTTGCCATTATTGGGAAGTAATAATCAGTTTATTTTGACCACTCACTCTGATAGCGTAGCAGCTATGTTCTCTGAATCGCAAATCATCCGTTTGTCATGAATCCAGTAATTACACTCTTCTGTGAGGGAACAAGAGAAAGTCTTGATTACAAGGTTTTAGAAAAGATGCTAAACCCCAGTCAGGCGAATTTAATACCTGCTAATGGGAAGCATGGCTTAGGAGCGTTTATGGACGGGTATGGTGCTACTTCTCGCGTAGCTGACAAAAGGTATTTTCGAGCCTTCCGAGATAGAGATTTTGATTACAATGTACCGCCTCGCATTTCATTGATTCAGGACGGCAGGTACTTGGTCGCCTATCGAACAATGATAGAAAATTACCTTCTGCATCCCCAAACCCTTTTTGACTACATACAGAAATCGGGTTCACCCCAAGCGCGTTCGAGAATTTCAACCCTTTCAAATGCCGAAGCCCTTTTTCGGGAAGCATTTGATATCATGCGTTTTTATACCGCAGCACGTTGGGCGCATGGGGCATTAAAAAAACAAAATGCAGGCTTATTTTGGCTAAATTCGGATTGGCCGCAAGACAGCGGAAGTATTCCCAAAAACATTGGCGACACGGATTGCAGGGTGATAATGTCCGATATTATTGGCACGATTAAGGACAAAGCCTCTCAGTTAAATTTGGGTGTTTTTGAGCAAGCATACTCCGATTTCGTAACGAAATTTAATAGCTCCTTTGTTCAGGATGTTGAACAATGTCTAATCTGGTTTAATGGTAAGGACCTTGCTGCAATGCTTCACCGATTGCTAGGAGGCAATAGTTTTTTTCAAAATGGGCGGAAAGGCGACTATTATGATTTTGCTCTTGAACCCCTTCGTTTTAGGGTTGAGCATTTCCCTGACCTTGTCGAACTCCGCGACATACTCAACGGCACCACACCGCTTTAACCGCCACCCACACATGCAACAGCCCGCACCATACGCACCCCACCACAAAATTCGCCTCGTCACCGCCGCCAGCCTCTTCGACGGCCACGACGCAGCCATCAACATCATGCGCCGCATCATGCAGAGCAGCGGCGCGGAGATCATCCACCTCGGCCACAACCGCTCTGTGCAGGAAATCGTGGACTGCGCCATCCAGGAGGATGTGCAGGGCATCGCCATCACCAGTTATCAGGGCGGCCACACCGAGTTTTTCAAGTACATGCACGACCTGCTGCACGAGCGCGGCGCGGGCCACATCAAAATCTTCGGTGGCGGCGGCGGCACCATTTTGCCGCAGGAAATCAAGGAGTTGCAGGACTACGGCATCACCCGCATCTACCACCCCGACGATGGCCGGGCGATGGGCTTGCAGGGCATGATCAACGACGTGCTGCGCCAGTGCGACTTCCCGATAGGGTTTTCTGCGAACGGCGAGGTGGGGAGATTTGTCAACTTTTTGAAAGTTGGCAAATCTAACCCCGCCCCAAAAGTTGACCCCAAAGACGTCGCCCGCCTCATCTCCATCGCCGAAAACAACCCCGAACTCTACGAGCGGGAAATCGCGCCGCAGCTCTCCAAATCCCCAAATCCCCAAATCCCCAAATCCCCAGTTCTCGGCATCACCGGCACCGGCGGCTCCGGCAAATCCAGCATGGTGGACGAACTAGTGCGCCGCTTCCTGCTCGATTTTCCCGAAAAAACCATCGCTATCGTCAGCGTTGACCCCTCGAAGCGCAAGACCGGCGGCGCCCTGCTCGGCGACCGCATCCGCATGAACGCCATCAACAACCCCCGCGTCTATATGCGCTCGCTTGCCACCCGGCAGAGCAATTTGGCCCTCTCGAAGTACGTCCACGCCGCTGTGGACATCCTGAAAGCCGCCCGCTACGACCTCATCATTCTGGAAACCAGCGGCATCGGCCAGAGTGACACCGAGATCGTGGACCATAGCGATGTATCGCTCTACATTATGACCCCCGAATTTGGCGCGGCCACCCAGTTGGAGAAGATTGACATGCTGGACTTCGCCGACGTGATCGCCATCAACAAGTTCGACAAGCGCGGCGCACTGGATGCCCTCCGCGACGTGCGCAAGCAGGTGCAACGCAACCGCAACGCTTGGGACAAATCGGTGGATGAAATGCCCGTGTTCGGCTGCATCGCCAGCCAGTTCAACGACCCCGGCGTGAACCAACTGTACCGCCGCATCATGGATTTGGTGGCCGAAAAAAGCGGCCCAGAACTCCGCTCCGCACACTTCGTGGCGGAGGGCAATTCTGAAAAAATCTACATCATTCCGCCCAATCGTACCCGGTATTTGAGTGAAATCAGCGAAAACAACCGTAAATACGATGAGTGGGCGCGGCTACAGGAAAGTGTGGCGCGCGAAATGTTCGCCCTCCGACAAGCCATGACCTCTATTGAAAAATC
>JAYSUY010000344.1:0-5136 GCA_043718855.1 Saprospiraceae bacterium
GTCGCGCTGGAAGTCAAATTTTGCTGCCGGGTGCAGTGCTCCTTCCGGCAAGCCGTCGTAGAGTAGGCGCATGTAGCGGAGTTGCGTGAGGGTACGGAGCAGCGTGTCGCCCGCGTCGTAGCGGAGTTTCAGGAGCGGAAACTGGGCCGCTGAGAGCGCGGCCAGCGTGGTGTCGTAGGTGTTTCTTAGGAAAAAAAGCAGGGTGTCGGGCAAGCCCTCGCGCACGGCCAGCACCTCCAGTGCGGCGCGGTCGCTGGGGTCATCGAAGGCATCGCGCAGCCAGTGCAGCGATTTCCACGACTTGGCCGGGCCGATGACGGGCGTTTCCAAAATGCCGCTCGCCCATTTTGCCGTAAAATTGATGCGCAGTTCAGTAGCCGAGTCAGGGTGCGTCACGAGCGCCTCGCGGACGGCCGTGAAGGGGTCGCCCATGCGGAACATCATGCCGTAGGGGCGTGGAGCGGCGGTGCCAAACTGCAACATCTCGCGCGCTTTAGTCGCCCCGTTTTTCTCCAAAACCTGAAAAATGTTGCGGCCCGCCGTCACCGAATCGTTGGCCCAAAACTGCGGCGCGTGGCCAATCGGGTCGTTTGGGCGGCTGAACGCCAACAGCCCCACCACATAATTTTTGGGGATTTGGGTCTCCAAAAAATCCATCAGTTTGACGCGTTGCAGCGAGTCGCGGGTGCTGAACCAGAACAGCGTATGCTCGTCCTTCGTGCTGTGGTTGTAGGGGCCGCCCGCCGGATTTCGCACGAATCTGCCCGTTTTTGGGTCGGTCACCACCACCACCACGCCGTCGTTCACACTGCGCACATTCCAGCCGTAATCGCCCGTAAATCCCTCATAATAAGTGTTTTGAAAACCAGGATAACGCTCCACGTCGCGGTAAGCCACGTTCATCCAAGTGTTGGCGGCACTCGAAGCGAAGGCCAGCATCCGCAGCGAATCGGAGGCCGTGAGGTTGGCTAAACCCCCATCGCGGTACTGCCCGTAGTGCGATTGGTTCCAGCCGCCGGGCTGCACGGCCTGCGCCAGCCGGACGAACGAACGGGTGCGCCACAGCACTTGGCCGTTCACCAAACTGTCGCGGGCCACCCGCCAGTAGTACACCGTGCTGTCGGTCAAGGTCAGCGGCGGAGTCCATTCCAGCAGGCCGCCGCGCTGCTCCAGCATCGCGGTTTTGCGGAGCGGGCTATCGAAAGTTTCCAACGTATCCAACTCGAACAGGTAGCGCATCGGGGCGGCGTTGGTGTTGAGCGTGGAGGCCCGCAGCGTCGTGGAGGCGGCCTTCACGATGCCATAATTTTGGGGAAAAATGGGCTGCACGTCGTCGGCAAAAAAGTACACATCCACGCCGCGCTCGCCCGTCGCGTCGGTCAGTTCGTTGTTGAATTCGGCGGCGGCGGGCAGTTCCGCCACGCGGTTTTCGGGGTCGGCGGTGACCAAAAATCGGTTGAAACCGATGCGGCTGCCCGCTGTCGGCAGGGTGTACTCCAGCGTTCGGCGGTTGGGCGGGGCGGGTATGGTGTCTAATATCCGTAGAAAAACCGTGTTGTCGGGGCGGCGCTGCTCAACTTTCACAGCAAGTTGACCGCCAGGGTTTTGGCCGATGTTCAGCACGTCAAATTTCATCTTGAACGACGGCGATTCCAGCCCGATGGGGTTGGGGTCGAACTGTACACGCTGGTTGTCCACCACAAAATCCGGCCCCGGCAGCGGGTGCAGGCGGATGGCCGGATCGCCCTGCGTCAGGTTCTGGTGGAGGATGGCCCGCAGGCCGAGGTCGCTTGTGTTTTGCAGGTCGCGCACCGAGTGCTGCATCACTTCACCGATGGTTTTGCCGTAGTCCGCGCCGCCCAACAGGTCGTAATATTTCGCCCCGTAGAGGTGCAGTGCGTGGATATAACTGTAGTTGACGGAGGCGATGTAGGCGATGGCCCCCCGGTCGGGCGAAAGCACAAATTGCTCGCCGATGCCCTGCGCAGGCAGCGAGCAGAGGCCCGAAAAACAGCCCATCACCATCAGCATCGGGTAGCGGCCCGTGTTGCTGTACGATGTCGGGAGGCCGATATCGAAGTCCACCGCGAAGGGAGAGGAGTGGCCGAAAATGGTCCAGAGCGATACGCCGCTGTTGACGAGGCCCAGCATTTGCTCGTAACTGGACAGTTGGATGGGGTCGTTGGAGGTCTTGTAGTACGGGTACACGTCGGCACCGAAACGATTGTTGGCCAGTATGTTAGCCATGTTGGTGGTGTAACTCCGAATCAGGGCGTTCTCCGTGTTGAGGCCGCCGGAGTTGTGGATGACGCGCTTCATCCAAGCCCGCCCCTCGATGGTCTGCGGGGCGAGCGCCACCTGCTGCTCGTGGGTTTTTACTTTCTGCAAATACTGGCTGACCTCGATGGGCCGCGTCACGGCCAGCCGCCCGATGGCCACGATGGGTTCCATGACCCGTGCGCCGCGCATCCCGAAGGGCAAATCGGCGGCTGGGGTGCTGAACGTGGGGAGGAAAAACAGCGAGTCGGCCAACTGCGCCTGCACCGCCGGGCTGCGGAACTGGGTGTAGTCCAGTCCCTTGCCCACGAGGAAGCAGTGCGAGAGCGCGGGCCACTTTTTCTTGGCAAAATGCAAGAAGTTGCGCACCGCAATCGGGTGAAAACGAACGCCGTAGGCAAACTGCTCGTAGAGTTCGTTCACATCAGCTACTGCTACTTTCCAGCCGCCTCCGGCCAGGCTTTCGCGGTAGGCAGCGTAGTCGGCCACCGGGTTTTTACCCGTGCCATCGTTGAAAAAAGCCGAGTGGGTCAGCACGAGGTAGTTGGCTGATTCGGCGGTGTAGTCGCGGAATTGTACGGGGCGCAGCGTCGTCACAGGGCGTATGCCGCTGTTGGCATTCGCCAAAAAAAGCCGCAACTCGGTAGGGTGAGGTGGCAGTTTAAATTTCACGAGACTGCCCTCCACGCTGGCTTCGAGCCGCCGGTTTTGGGTCAAATCGTACAGCACCGGGGTGCCATTGGCTGCGCTAAATCCTTGAATTTCAAAATACTGTGCCGTCGTCGAAGCGGCTACTTGGAACTGCGCCGTGTTGGCTCCCTCGAAGTCCAACTCGCGTGGGTAGCGTACTCGGTAGAAGGCGATGGCGTTGGGGTCGTTGCCGCCGAGGGTGGAAGCGACCTTCACCACCGGGCTGTTGCCGAGCGGGTTGGTGGGCAGGACAAAACTCCGCTCCAGCACTTTCCAGCCGGTGAACTCGTCGGTGGCGAGCAGCGAGTCGTTCACTAATACCTGCTGGCGGTGCTGGCCTACCCCGCAAGCGTAGCGCAGCGAGATGGTGGATGCTGGGCCAGCGGCGTAGCGTTTGGGCAGCGGCACGGCCGAGCCGTTGATGTAACTGGCCGCGCCGCCAAATCCGTTGCCATCGAAAAAGGAGTTGTCCAACTCGTCGCTGAGCCGCTTTTTGGAGTGGGCGTTGGTGAACACCAACTCTGCCGTACCCCAGCAGTACGGCTCCTTCGGGGGCAGGTTCGTGAGGTCGTTGGGGAGGGTAGGGTAGCGGAGGGCCGGGCCGCTGGTGGCCCAGGTCAGGTAGTAGGCCGCCGTGTCGTTGAACAGGCTGTAGCGGGGGTTCATGTTGTCGCGCTCGGCATCCTCGAAGAGGTAGCGGTCCACCGCGTCGCGGTTGGTTTCTCCAAAAAATTCGATGTAATCGGCTGATCCTAAGGCACCTTCGGTGCTGACAAACATCGGCACTTGCTGGCCGTTGTGGTAGAGCCTAAACTGGTTGCCAGTCACGTTGCCCAGTCCATTGGCTGCCAGCAGAGGCTGCCCGATGCGGTAGATGCCGTCTTCAGCCACCCGGATTTTGTGGTAAGTTTTGGCAAAATCAATCCACTCGTTGCCGTAGAGCGTGTCTTGGCCGTTCCACATTTGGGCGTGGGCGGCGAGGGCAGGGAGCAGGAGGAGCAGGAGCGTTCGGGCTTTTTTCATCCGACAAAATTACACCTTTGCCCCTCGAAGGTTCTGCCCATTTTTGTCATTTCGTCATTTGCTAGCCGTCATTTTAGGTGAAACGCAAACTCCTCCACGACTTCCCCGCCGAAGGTCTCCACCTTAGCGAAGCCGACTGGCACCGCCGCACGGATGCTGCGCTGGGTTGGTTGCGCCGGAGCATCGCGGCTACGGGCGGGTGTGGCTCGTCGCACAGTTGGTCGCCGATATTCGGCTGGGCGAAGGCTTACCCCGAAACGACGGGCTACCTCATCGAGACGTTGCGCCACTACGCGGTGTTGAAAAATGACTTGACCCTGAATGACTTAGCCGACCAATGCGCTGATTGGCTGCTGACGCAGCAATTGCCGAACGGGGCGTTTCCGGCACTGCTGGCTGGGAGTGGGAAGGCGGGGGTTTTTAATACGGCGATGGTGCAACCCCACCCCCGACCCCTCCCCCAACGAGAGGGGAGCCACGACTTGCACCAAGGCACGTACTACAATACAAACCGCGGCACAGACCGCGACATCATTTTTCGACATCATGCGCTGAGCCGTGTCTCCCCTCCTGTTGGGGGAGGGGTCGGGGGTGGGGTTGCCGCCCTCGCCTACCTCCTCCGCTCCCTCTCCCCCGATGGCGCGTGGCGCACCGATGCCTACGTCCCCGGCTTTGTGCCGACGTACTACACCTACGCTGTGTGGCGGGTGTTGCAGGCCAACCAAACCTTGCGGCACCCCGAAGCCGACGAGGCGATGCGCCGTGCTTTGCACTACTACGCCGAGCGGTTTTTGCCCAATGGCGCGGTGCGCGACTGGAGTTTTCGGGCGGGCGAAGCGGCATTTACCCACACCATCGCCTACACGTTGCAGGGTTTTTTGGAAGCCGCGCTGCTGCTGGGCGAAGCGGGTATTTTGGAAAAAACGCTGGCTACAGGGGAGCGGCTGTGGGCGGAAATCGAGCGAGTGGGCCGCACGGCGGGGCGTTACGACGAGGCTTGGCGGGGCGACCATTCGTTCGTGTGCGTGACGGGCCATGCGCAGTTGAGCGTGTTTTTTCAGCGGATGTGGACGGTGACAGGTGACCCGAAGTTTCAGCGGGCGGCGCAGTTTGTGTTGTGGGAAATTCTTGATTTTCAAAATTTTA
>JAYSUY010000345.1:0-1899 GCA_043718855.1 Saprospiraceae bacterium
CTGCCCATCTTTTTGTTTAAATAGCCCCACTATTCGCGCAAAAAGATAGTTGTCTGAGGCAAAAAGAACCTACCCAAAAGTGATGAGTTATTATTTACACGTTCCCAAATCACCACATCGCCGCCTACCCAAATCCACACAACAAAAAACCCGACCGGACAAATGTCCAGCCGGGTTCTTATCGTCAAACCAAAAATCAATGCGTTTAAAGGCAAGGCTCTTTGTTGGCCTTACTGCTTGATACCGCCATTGCTGGCTGGCACACCAGGTGCTGCTGGAGCCTCTCCTTTCACGTCGCCCTTGATGGTCAGGGTGTGGGTATCCGTTGTTTCGTTGGTGTTGATGGTCACCGTTTTGGTGAACATACCCGTGCGCTGGGTGTCGTAGCGCACTTCGATGAAGTTGCTTTCGCCAGGCATGATCGGCTCTTGTGGGTACTTCGGCACCGTGCAGCCGCAAGAACCTTTGGCAGCCTTGATGATGAGCGGCTCATTGCCCGTGTTGGTGAATTTGAACTTGCGGAGCGGCTCAGAACCTTTGTCGATAGAACCGTAGTCAACAGTCGTAACGTCGAACGTCATGACTGGGCCAGAGGTGGTTTGAGCGGAGGCAGCGAAAGTGCCAACAAATGCGAGAGCGAGGATAAAGAGAATTTGCTTCATCGGAAAAACCGTTTTAGATGAATGATGAACTGCGTGTGAATTGATGGGACAAATGTAGTGGGGTGCGTTTTCCGCAGACAATACATCCGCTGTTAACATTGTTCAAAGTTTGGCAAACGCTTTTTTTTGCACTCATTATCAACACATTAGCGATCAACAAACAGCTGGTCTACGATGCGCTGGAGCAGCCCTTTGTTCTCTGTGATGATTTCGGCAGAGCCATGCATCTGTTGCTCGAACTCAATGCGCTCGTTACGGCTGGTTTGGAGACCACGCGGGAACGTGATGATGACGCTGTACCTACCGTCTTTGGGTACCAGCGACTTAGATACCACCACGCCTTCCACCGTGCCATAGTCGGTGTAGGGGTAATTGTCTAATTTGATGACGGCGTTTTGTCGCTCCTTCACTTTACCCGCTTTCGCCACCAGCACCTCTACCCGACCGATGATTTTGTCCTTGCCGACTTGTAGCGGCACCACCGTCAGCACTTGGTCGCCGAGTTTGACAAACTGCTGCTCGCTAAAAAATTTATTCTGCGACACTACCCCACCGATGGGTGCTGTGAGCAGGTAAGTCTGTTTCCAACGGTCGAGGCTGCTACGAAGCGCATTCAGGCTGTTGAGCAAATTGCCCGTCGTGGTGTTCGTCACTTCATCTTGAGTGCTCGTGATCTGGGTCTGGTTTTTTTGCAGATCAATGATCTCGCCGCGCTTGCGGATGATGCCCTCTTCCAAGCGATCCTGCTGGTTTTCGAGTTCGGCCACCTTGGTGCGTTCCCGCTCGAAATCGGCCCGCGAGATGATGTTCTCGTCGAATAGCCCCTTCTGCTTGGCATAGAGTTCTTCGGCAATCTTGCGCTGCTCGCTGACGCGGGCCAGCACTTTCTGGTCGAAAGCGATGCCCTGCTGTATCTGGTAAATCTGTACGCTGATGGCACTCAGGTTGGAGCGCACACTGGCACTCTTGCTTTCTTTCCCGAACTGAAAATTGTCCAAATTCTGCAAAAAAGCAGCGTATTCCGCCTGTACCTCGCCCACTTCGAGGTTGCGGGGCGGGCTGAGCAACTCGAACGAATCCAGCGGGTTGCGCTGCCAGCGGGTGGAAACGGAATCCAGCAGCAGCACATCGGTGTAGCGGGCGGTGCTTTTGAGTACAGCCAGCAGTTGGTTTTGGCGCACAGTGTCCTTATGGCCAGCCAGCAGACGAGCGATGTAACCATCCGTGCGGGCCACCA
>JAYSUY010000346.1:0-5134 GCA_043718855.1 Saprospiraceae bacterium
GACCACATCTGGACGGTCAAAGAACTTTTTTACACCTTGCCTATTAATCCCAAAGACCAACTCTTTAGCGGGTGACGACCGAGTTTTGAAAATTGGGCAATTGATTTTGTTTTTCTGAATGGCTTGATTCAAATCCTCGATTTTCTTTTTGATTTCATCGGAATTGAGTTCAAAAACCGCTGTTTGCAAACGCCCGAAGGTCTCGTCGCCCAGACAGGAATTCCCGCCGCTCAATTGGCCGTAAGCCACCGAGAGTTCTTTGTCAAATTCATTTATCCGCGTGGCAGCTTCAGCGGCGAGGCGTGCTTCTTTTGCAATTTCATATTTTTCCAAAGCCGATTCCGCCTTTGTCTGTGCCGAAAACGCCAAAAACATTGCCCCCAAAGCCAAAACTAAACCCACTACCGCAGCGATTGCCAAGCCCGTTGCCCGTTGTCGCCGCACCCGTTCCTGCTCCGCCTGCCGTTGCGCCTTTTCCAAATCCGCCCGTTCTCGCCGTCCTAACTCTTTTTCACTCTCCAACATCCGCCTCTGTAATTCCTCCGGCATCCCCAAATACCCCTCAAACGCCCTCAAATAATCCAAATCCTCCCTCGAAAACATCCCAGCCCGCCCCTCATAAACCCGATAAATCTCCCGCGCCTTCTCCCGCAGTTTCATTTCATCCGTCAAATTCTGCCCAACGACTAATGCCAAAACATCATGGCTAATCTCAAACTGCGTCTGCTCCCCCGATTTCAGTGTGCGGATAATGCGCCGTTGTTCCAAGTCCCGGAGCAAATCGGGCAAGGGCTTTTGCAGCGCGACCCCATTTTTGGCAAGCGCATTTTCCAAATCCCCCGCGCCCAATTGCAATTTGGTGTGCCGCTCCGAAATCATGGCCGCCAGCAATTCCAATGGCACTTTTTCGCCGTGCAACCGCTCCAACTGCTCCAATTGTTTTTTCAAAAAACTGTCTAAAACGCGCTCCAAATTGTCGTTTCCTTTCACCAAACCGCTGTGCAGCGTAGGTTTTTGGCTTTTGTTTTTGGCAACGGCTCTGTCCCAAAGTTCGCCCAAAAACACTTGGACGTGCGCCAGTTCGATTTCGCGTTGGGTGTCGGGCAGTTTGGCGAGGATGCTTTTTGCCAATGCCGCCGCTTGCTCCACCCGAAAATCAGGTCGGTATTTTTCGGCCTCCAAAATCTGTTGGATGACCGACTGCACGTTCGACCTGCCCATTTTTTCCAAGCGAAAACGGTGCTGAAAAATGCTGGGGCAAAGCGGCTCGAACTCCGACAAATGCCCGATGAACTCCTCGCGCATCACGAGCATCACCCGGCAAGGCACTTTGTAGCGAATCAGCCGATTGAGTCGGGTGAAAAAATTCTTTTTTTCCGCCTCGTCGCCCAAAATCAGCAACTCCTCAAACTGGTCGAACAACAAATAAACAGGCTGGTACCGCTCGGCAAACAGGTTTTCTATCGCCTCGCCAAAATCAAAATCGGGGTTGCGGGGCAATTTGGTTTGCGGGTCGAGGTCTATTTTTTCGTGCAGGGCTTCGTTGATTCTTGCAAAAACGGAAGCAGTCATGTTCGCGCCGCGCCGGATGCTCACCGCAAACCAATCGGCATCGGAAAACTGGTTCCGCAGCCCGCACTCAATCAAACTGGTTTTCCCCGCGCCCGATGGCCCGTAAACCAGCAGGTGTTTCACGCCGCTCAAAGCATTGTACAGCGCGTCGGTTTCCGCTTCGCGCCCGAAGAAAATGTCGGCATCTTCCTGTTGGTAGGAGTCCAAAAATTTGAAGGGAGAAGTGGCGGGCTTCATTTATTCGGGGTTTTGAAGGGTTTAAAAACCAGTTCCAATTGCTTGAAAAGTTCGTCCAATTTCGGTTGCTGGTTGTTTTGGGTTTTCACCTGCACGAATTTGTTGGACGGAATGTGGTCGCGGTCGCCGAACGCCAGTTCGTTTTTGTACTGCGCGAAATCGTACTGCCGCGTACCCGTTCCGCTGCCGATGAAATAGAAAATTTCGGGCGTTTGGGTCGGTTTATCGGCAAAAACGCTCTGGTCAATCAGCAGCGGCGAAAGCGAAAGATAGGTCGTCGGGTCATTGATGTTGTCCAGACAGGTCGCCACGTTGCTGCCTTTGAACAACAAAACACTCTGATTGTAAGTGAAAACCCCTTCGATTGATTTGGTATTGTACTCCTCGACCGACGAATCGGCGGTGCTGTAAATGCCGTGCAGTTCGCCGTACAGGTGCACGAATTTCTTGGACGTGCCGAGGCGGTAACTCAAATTGATGTCCTTGACCGAGACCAATCGGTATTTTGCCAAAAAAGAAATTTGGCGCAGCCAAAAAACCAGTCCGGTCAGGTATTCATCCAAAAGTGTGGGGAGATGCTCGTTTTCGGGAATCGTGTTTTCCAGCAATCGGCGGCGGTGCCTGTCCAAAAACAGCGCGGTTTTGTACAAGTCACTTTCGGTATCAGACAGCGCGGCTGTGAAATCATGGATTTGCGGCACGAAACTGCCCTCCTTTTTCAAAAAATCAGTGGAAAGCAGCAACAGGTTCAGGTAGTCAAAATCGAGGTATTGCTTTTCGCGGAGCTGCAAAAACTCGGCGAGCGCGGCGTTTTGCGGTTTGTTTTCCGATTGGAAAATCTGCGCGACTTGGATGTAGCACAAATACCGCAGCGAATTTTGAAAGGCTTCCGTCATAAAAGACAAGCCGCGCAGCGACTTTTCCTGCCCCGCAGCGGTCCCCATTTTTTGCAAAAAAACCTCAATCATCCAGCCAAAATGTTGAAAAACATCCGAGGGGCGGTTGCCGACCGAAACGCCTTGGCTCACCAATTCTTGGCTCAAACTTTTGACCCACTGGTTTTTGTCGGTGAGCAGATTTTCGGCGAGTTCGAGCGGCAGCGGCGTTTTGCCGTCTTCCTCGATTTCATTTATCAAATCGAGGAGGCCAAAACGGATTTGGTTTTGGGTCAAATTCGCCTCGGCATGGCTGACCAAACCGAGCCGGATTTGCCGTCGGATGTACCGAAAACGTCCAGATTGGTGAATGGCCTCGTCCAGTTTGGGACTGTTGTCCAATAGGGTGCGCAGTTGTTCGAGCGCGGCGGGCAAGTCGTCGCGGGCAATGAGTTCGCGGAGATGGGAGGTGGCGGTTTTCATACAAATTTGATCAGAAAATATGACAAAATGGCTGCTCAACCCATAGCAACCACCTCACTCTCCGCCCCCCATCGCCATCTCGTCATCAAACTCCCCTTCCCAGCGAGCCACCACCGCCGAAGCCAGGCAGTTGCCCACCAAGTTGATGCAGGTGCGGCCCATGTCCATCAGCGCATCCACGCCGAGGATGATGGCGATGGGCCATTCTGGGATACCGAATTGCAGCACCGTAGCGGTGAGGATGACCAGCGAAGCGCGGGGCACGGCGGCCACACCCTTTGAGGTGAGCAGCAGTGTCGCCATGAGGATCAACTGTTTGTCCCAAGTAAACTCCGCCGTGAGGCCCGCCGCTTGAACGCAAAACATGGAAGCCAGCGCGAGGTAGAGCGTGGAGCCATCCAAGTTGAAACTGTAGCCAGTGGGTATCACGAACGACACGATTTTGCGTGGCACCCCGAATTTTTCCATCGCCGTCATGGCCTGTGGAAGTGCGGCTTCCGAACTGGCGGTAGCAAAAGCCAGCGACGCAGGCTCGTACACCGCCCGGAGGAACTGCCGAATCGGGATTTTGAAAAACAGCATCACCGGCACAAAAACCAGCAAAATGAACACGATGAGGGCCAAGTACAACGTGCCAAGCAGTTTGGCGAGGTTCACCACTACATCCAGCCCCTTGTCGCCAATGGTAGAAGCCAGTGCGCCACCTACTGCGAATGGCGCGAAGTACATGATGAGGCCCACAAATTTGAACATCACCTCCGACAGGGCTTCGCACCAATCGATCATCGTTTTTCGGTGGCGCTCTGACACCTGCCGAAGCCCCAGCGCGAACAGCAGGCTGAACACAACGATTTGAAGTACAGCCCCTTCGTACACCATTTTAGCGGCGTTTTCGGGGAACGTGTGCAGCACCGTGTACTTCCAATCCAGTTTGAAATCAGGTGGTTTCACGGTCAGTGCTTTTTCCCCGTACACCAGTTGGGTCTCGTTTTTCTTCACATCCACCTTCGCTTGCAGTTCGGTGGCTGGCACCATGATTTTGTCGGAAGCATCGCTGCGCTGTATGCCTGCGCCCGCTTGGGTGAGGTGGATGGCCGCCAAACCAATGACCAGTGCGACAGAAGTGGCCAGCAAAAAATAGGTGAATGCCTTGACCGCGATGCGCCCCATCTGCTTGCCGCTGCTCTGCCCCGCAATGCCGATGACGAGCGTAGAAAAAAGGAGCGGCCCCACCACCGTTTTGATCAGTCGGATGAAAACCGTACTCAGCACGTCGAAATCTTTGGCGGCCTTGCCCATGTCCAAGCCCACCTCAAAACCGACAGCCATGCTGATCAAAATCCACGTTGTCAGTGACTTAGCCCGCCATCCGTAGATGATCAATGCGCCTACCGCCCACCACCGAGCGATCATCAAAAACGACGTATCGAGCGTCGCGCCAAAAATTTGGGGAAGAACGTGCAGCCCCGCCACTACCGCCACACTGACGAGGGCAAACAAGAGGGTTTTGTTGTTTTTCATAAAATGTTGATGTGTGCTGGTGATTGGTTGGCTGGAGATTAGTGCCTGGTTGGCTTGCTCTTGGCGGTTCAATTGAGCGGGAAAAGTACGATGGGAATATTGAACGAAGGAGTGCTGCTCAACGGCAAACCGTTTGGAGATTCGACTCGAAGTCAAACCTCCAATGCTTTCAGGTTTCTTTGCCCCCAAAATGATGCAATGACAAAAAAGGACCCAACCCCCATCCTCCCCTGGCGCACCCTCTCCAGCCGCTACGTGTACGCCCGCCCGCCGTACATGACCCTACGCGAAGACACCGTGCTGCTGCCCAACGGTACCCGCATCGAAGACTATTTCGTGTTCGAGTACCCCGACTGGGTGATGACGCTGGCCGTCACCCGACAGGGCGACCTGGTGCTCATCCGACAGTACCGGCACGGCATCGGGCAAGTGCATCTCGAACTGGC
>JAYSUY010000347.1:0-5134 GCA_043718855.1 Saprospiraceae bacterium
TCTCCCCCCCACCGGGGGGGCTGGGGGGGGCTACTCGCCCCGAAATCTACGTCATGGGCTGCCGCAACCCCTTCCGCATCTCGCTCGACAGCCGCCGCCACCTCCTGTTTTGGGGAGAAGTAGGCCCCGACGCGGGAGAGCCAGACACCGCGCGCGGCCCGCAAGGCCACGACGAGGTGAACCGCGCCCGCGCCGCCGGTTTTTTCGGCTGGCCCTACTTCGTGGGCAACAACAAACCCTACCGCGACTACAATTTTTCCAAAAAGAAAAACGGCCCCGCCTACGACCCCCTGCACCCCCTGAATGACAGCCCCAACAACACGGGCCGCCGCGAACTGCCGCCTGCACAGCCCGCCATGATCTGGTATCCCTACGGCAACTCGGAGGAATTTCCCCTGCTCGGCAACGGTGGGCGCAACGCGATGGCCGGGCCGGTGTACTACTGCGACGACTACCCGGCCAGCACCCGCTTCCCCGATTATTTTCACGGAAAACTCATCACCTACGACTGGATGCGCAACTGGATGATGGCCGTCACGCTCGACTCGCTTGGCAATTTTAGCCGTATGGAACCCTTCGCCGAGAACATCGAACTGAGCCGCCCGATGGATATGTTCGTGGACAAAAACGGCTCGCTCTGGGTGCTCGAATACGGCAAGCAGTGGTTTTCGAGCAACGACGACGCTCGCCTCAGCCGCATTGACTATGTGCGCGGCAACCGCCCGCCCGTGCCCAGTTTGCTTGCCCGCCGAAGCCTCGGCGGAGGAGGGCTGGCTTCTTCGCCCTCCGATTCGGGCGATGGAGTGGCTGGCTCCGCGCCCTTCACGACGTATTTTTCTTTGTCAAAAACGCGCGACCACGATGGCGAGCGGCTGGCTTACGAATTGGATTTCGGCGACAAAACAGAGGTCTGGACGGCAGAGCAAAAATCAAAAACCGCCCACGCCGGGCTTTACAAATCTTTGAGAAAGAATGTGTTGGACAGCGTGGCCCACACTTACGCGCAGCCCGGCACTTACATCGCCCGCCTGAAAGTGACCGATGAGGCGGGCAACACCCGCAGCACCAAACTCAGCATCCGCGTCGGCAACGCGCCGCCTACGGTGCGCTGGGATTTGGGCGGAAAAAACCGCAGTTTCTATCAGCCCGGCGACACGCTGCACTACTCCGTAGCGGTGGCCGACTCAGAGGACGGCTCGCTCGCGGCAGGCAGCATCGCCCCCGCCACCGTCGCCACCACCATCGATTACTTGGCTACGGGCTTCGACATCACGAGCATCGCGCAGGGCCACCAAGCGGCCATGAAAAATGCCGAGTACAGCCGGGGCAAACTCCTTGTGGACCGCTCGGACTGCAAAACCTGCCACGCGCTGGATTACAAGGTGAACGGCCCGGCCTATCAGGACATCGCCGCCCGCTACCGCCGCGACGAGTTCGCGGTGCGCAACCTCTCCGTCAAAGTCATCAAGGGCGGCGCGGGCAACTGGGGCGAGGTAGTGATGAGCGCCCACCCGCAGGTGAGCGAATCGGACGCGGGCGAGATGGTGCGCTGGATACTCTCGCTCGGCGACGCACCCCGGCCCAAACAGACCCTGCCGCCCACCGGCACCTACGCGCTCAGCATACCACCGCCCGAAAAAGGCAAGTCCTCCTCCTCTCAACCTTCGAAGAGCAAGCAGCCCGTACCCGGCACTTTCATCCTCAAGGCCAGTTACCGCGACCGGGGCAGCCCCAGCCAGACCTGGCTCGAAAGCGGCGAAGTGCTGGCCCTGCGCCCCGCTTTCCTGCAAGCAGAACAGGCCGACAGCCTCTCGAAGGGCATCCGCACCTACCGCCCCTTCGAGGGCGACACGGTGGTGCTGCGCGACATGAAATCGGGGAGTTTTATCCTCTTCAAACACAGCGACCTGACGGGCGTACATTCCATTGCGGTGGGCATCGGCTCGGGCGACAAAAGCATCCGCACAGCGGGCGGTGTTTTGGAGATTCGTTTGGACAGTCCCGCTGGGTCGCTAATCGGTAGCGCGAAAGTGGCGGCCAGCAACCCGCCCAAGCGCATGGAATTCAGGGTGTTAGACCTCCCGCTGACGACGCGCATCAACGACGGAAAATTTCACGACCTGTACTTGGTGGCTAAAAACCCTGGCTCAGCATCGGAGCCGGTGGTGGCGCTGGACTGGGTGCGGTTCGATTGGTGAAACGGTAGCACGGCGCAAACGCCTCAAAATCTGGAAGCCCCAGAGGGATGTGGCTTGTGCGTGTTCCAAGGCTTGTTCTTACACGCGGACGGTTTCCTACGGAATGAAAAAGTGGCGTAAATTTGACCCGCACCTACTACCTGTCTACCATGCGCTTTGCCTTTTGCCCCTTGCTTTTTGCCCTTTGCTTTTTGCCCCTTGCCCTCTCAGCCCAAGTCTTCATGCGCCCCTTTGACAACGCGGCGGCACTGGCGGTGGGTGGCGCCACCATTGCTCAGCCTTCGCTTTCGATGGGCATTGCCAACGATGCCCAACTCAATGGGAGCGAAAAAATGGGAGTTTTAGCCAGCACAGCCATTCCTTATGCGATTTCTGGCTGGCAAGCGGCGCAGTTTCAAGGCTTTGTCCGTGCGGGGGAAACCAGCGGCATCGGCTTTGACATCGCGCACAACGGCACCGAAGCCTACACCGAGCAGCGGGTGAGGGTGCAGTACGGGCGGCGTTTGAGCGAAAAACTGAGCATTGGGGCCAACTTGGGCATGGCCCGCGTATCGGCGCAGGAGTACGGCTCGGCAGCTGCCCCCACTTTCGGGCTGAGCGTGCTGGCCCAAGCCCTGCCCAAACTCAGCATCGGAGCCAGTGTGCAGAATCCTGTGCAGCCCCGCTTGGCCAGCACTGACCTGCCTACGGTGCTGCGCATCGGGGCGGGCTGGCGCACGTCGGAGATTTTTGTGCTGCTGGCAGAAGTAGAAAAAGACATTGATCGGCCTGCTCAGGTAAAAGCCGGACTGGAATACCGGCCTGCTGCATCGGTGCTGGCCGTTCGTGCCGGAGTGCGCACCGGCGAGGTGGCGCGAGCGGCTTTCGGCTTGGGGCTTCGCCTAAAAAACGGAATTTCTATTGATGTGGCCTCTGAGTGGCACCCCAGTCTGGGACTGACCCCAGCGGCTATGGTGGCTTGGAGGAAGGAGGGGTGAGAATCGAGATGTGAGAATCGAGATGTGAAGAGCGAGTGCCACCCCTCACGTCTCGATTCTCACCCCTTCATCTTCGCCTGCACCACTTGGTGAAACTGCTCCAATTTTTCGAGCAGTTGCAGTAGCAGCATTTTTTCTGTGGGGTTGAGGTTGCCCATGAGCAACTGGGCCGCCTTGCCCATGCCTTCGGCGGCTTGGGCGGCAGTGGCTGCGCCTTCGGGCGTGGCACGAAGTTGCTTGCTGCGCCGGTCGTTGGGGTCGTCGCTCTGCGCTACAAGGTTCATTTCCAACAGTCTGCGAATAATTTCCATGCCAGTCGGCTTTTCATGGCGGTTGCGCTGTATGAGATCGCTCTTGGTCATCGGCCCATCGTGGAGCAGTATGCCGAGGTAGGCAAACTCGTCCATTGTGCCCAGCGGCGAGCCTACGAGGGCTTTTTTGGCATAGCCGCGAGCGTAGCGGTGGAGGAACACGAGCAGTTTGTTGATGGCTGCATCGGTGGTTTCGCGGTCAGGAGCGGTGCTGTTGCGGTCGGCGAGGTGCTGCTCGTCGGCGGTTTGGCGGGCCAGCCACACGGCAAAATGCTGTGGGCTGTGCTGCTGTGGGTAGGCCCGCTCGTAGGCTTCGAGGTGAGGGAGCAGAGATTCGAGGAGGTGGTATTTCATAATGCAAGGAGGGTGATGGAGTATCCGTAGACAGCCGCAGCAAAAGTATGTTTCTGCTGCGCTTTTTAAATTTTATCCGAAAAATATACCTTGCCTACCTTCGCCCCGAAAATATGGAACAACCTACCGTCATCTACGAAGACAACCACCTGCTGGTGCTCAATAAGCCCGTCAGTTGGCTCGTGCAGGGCGACCGCACGGGCGACCCGACGCTCGCAGACTGGGGCAAAAATTACCTCAAGGAAAAATACGACAAGCCTGGCGCGGTGTATCTCCACCCGGCCCACCGCATTGATCGGCCCGTGAGCGGGGCCGTGCTGATGGCCCGCACGGACAAGGCACTGGGCCGTCTGACGGAGATGTTTCGGCTGCACCAAGTGCAAAAATCTTACCTCGCACTGGTGCTGAAAGCCCCTGCGCTGCCTTCGGGCGAGTTGCGGCATTTTCTTTTGAAAGATGAGCAGCGCAACGTCGTGAAGGCTTTCCAGAAATCCATGCCGGGCGCGAAGGAGAGCGTAACGCGCTATACATCAGCGGGTAAGGTGGGCAACTGCTTTCTGCTGAACATCACGCCACTCACGGGCCGCCCCCACCAAATCAGGGTGCAACTGGCCGCAATGGGCTGCCCCATTCTCGGCGACCTGAAATACGGTGCCCCCATCGCCCTGCCTGACGCGTCCATCGGCTTGCACTGCCGCAGCATGACCTTCATACACCCGGTACGGCAGGAGCAGATGACGGTGACGGCAGAATCTCCTCGAACAAATTGGTGGGTACACGGTTAGTGATAGGGTGGTTTTGACTCATCGTTTTTCGTTCCTAACTCATCGTTCCTTGCTGTTCATGGTTCATCGTTCCTGCTTCATAGCCTTCCTCTCTCTCCTCCTCTACCACTGCCAGCCCAACCCCTACCGCGATGGCGAGCAGGTGTACAAATCGCAGTGTGCCAACTGCCACATGGACTCCGGCGCAGGGCTGAGCGGCCTCATCCCGACGCTGGTGCAGTCCGACTACCTGACGCTGCACCGAGCGCAATTGCCCTGTGTACTTCGCTACGGCTTGCATGACACCATCATCGTGAACGGAAAAATCTACGCCGAGCAGATGCCCGCCAACGCCACCCTCCTCGATGTGGACATCACCAACATACTGAACTATGTGAACCACTCTTGGGGCAACAACAACCCGCCGTACTCGCTGGAGGAAGTGCAGCGGGGGCTGGAAAAGTGCAAGTGAGCAAAGGGCAAAGGGCAAAAGGCAAAAGGCAAAAGGCAAAGGGCAAAAGGCTTTGAAA
>JAYSUY010000348.1:0-1897 GCA_043718855.1 Saprospiraceae bacterium
GATTTCACCTCAAAATCCTTTTTTATCTGCCTAAATCTGTCCAATCCGTGTCCCATTCTTGTCGCGGTGGGCGGTCAAAGGGGCTGCCTAAGTTTTTACTCTTTTTGTTTATCTGTTTGCCAACACCGAACTGCGCGAGTTGGCGAAAGTGGGCGCGTTTGTCGCCCACTTTGCGGAGCATCAAAAAGAAGGCAATGACATAACTCATCACTCCAACCTCATAACTCCTCAGTTATCGGTCGCTCCTTGCAATATCCAGATATAAATCTGGGTGATTTGGGTATCCGTGAGCGGCTCGCTGGGCTTGGGCGGCATGGCTTTTTCGCCGCTGTACAGCCGGATCACGTCATAGAGTTCGCTGTTGTGTGGCTTGTTCGGCTCCACCAATTTAGAGAGTGCCGCGTAGGAGAGCAGGTTGAACCGCTCCGTTCTTTCCGCACCATGACAACCTGATTGGGCACAGTTGGCGGCTATCATGGGGGCAATGTCCTGTTTGTAACTGACCGTAGGGACGGGTGCATCAGGCTCTACCGTGATGGTCGTACAAGAATTGACTAAGCCCATCAGCAGGGCTGCTACAAGGTATAAGCGCATAAGTGGCTCGCTAAAATTAGTTTAGGTTATCTAGCAAAGGCGCAGAGTATTCAAAATCAAAACTTTGCGCCTCTGCGCCTTTGCGAGACATTTGTGTCGTGGTACTTAAAATCGGGATAGAGTGATGAAACCACACGCCTTTTCTTGAAAGGGGAAGTGTTGTTTCGAGGGTAATCGGGCGGGCAGGAAAGCGGGATCAGTCAGACAGATGATCAAGCCCCACTGGGTATATCGGAAACACGCCTCATGCTCCCTGACGTACCACATGATTGAGCAGCGACTCGGCTGGCTCGCCCCCGCTCCGACCAAAAATCACTCTTCCCCCTGACCTACGTCATCTTCCCTCCTAAGTCCACCCGCCCATCTTGCAGCCGATTTCAGACAGAACTGAATCGCTCTCTGGTGCAATGAAAATCATGCTTTTCCTCATCCTCGTCAGCCTCCTGCTTGCAGCAGGATTCTTGCTCGCTTACCTGCGGGCCGCCCGCGACGGTCAGTTCGACGACGACTATACGCCCTCTATCCGGATGCTTTTCGACAGCCTCACCCCCGACACCTCTCCCAACGGAGAGGGGAGAAGCCTCACCCCCGGCCCCTCTCCAAATGGAGAGGGGAGTGAAGACAAACAAGACGAAGACCTAACACCCTCTTTATGAGCAACATTCAACAATTTCAGTACGACAACAAAATCACCCGCGCCTTCGGGGTTGCCTCCTTCACTTGGGGCGTGGTCGGGATGCTCGTGGGCATCATCATCGCCCTGCAACTCGTGTACCCCTCGCTCAACGTCGAGCCGTGGTTTACTTTCGGACGGCTGCGCCCACTGCACACCAACGCCGTCATTTTTGCCTTCGTCGGCAATGGCATTTTTATGGGCATCTACTACTCCCTCCAGCGGCTGCTGAAGGCCCGGATGTGGAGCGACAAACTCTCTTGGATTCACTTTTGGGGCTGGCAAGCGGTCATCCTCTGCGCCGCTTACACCCTGCCGATGGGCCTGACCACCAGCAGCGAGTACGGCGAACTGATTTGGCCAATTGACCTGCTCATCACGCTGGTGTGGGTCATTTTTGGAGTCAATATGTTTGGCACCATACTCACCCGGCGGGAGAGCCACCTGTACGTTGCCATCTGGTTTTACATCGCCACTTGGGTCACGGTGGCCGTGCTGCACATCGTGCGGAGCCTCGAAATGCCGGTGTCGTGGACGGAGAGTTACCCGCTTTTCACCGGGGTGCAGGATGCGCTCCTGCAGTGGTGGTACGGCCACAATGCGGTGGCGGTTTTCCTCACCACGCCCTAT
>JAYSUY010000349.1:0-5126 GCA_043718855.1 Saprospiraceae bacterium
TGTTGCAGTACAGCCGTTTGCGCCCGTCACGGTGAGGGTGTAAGTGCCAGCGGCGAGGCCCGTTAGGTCTTCGGCGTTGGGCGTTGGGCCGCTGCTCCACAAGTAGGTGTAAGGCGTAACACCGCCTGTGGCGGTGGCATTAATGCTGCCGTTGCTGAGTCCACAAATTTCAGGCTGCAAACTCTGCGTGGCGCTGGGGTACAGCCGCTCGTCGTCCACGATGTAGGAGGCGGAGGCGGTGCAAGCACTGCCCGTTTCGCTGACGGTGACGGTGTAGGTACCTGCCGAGAGGTTGGCGATGTCTTCAGTGAGGGCGGCATTCGACCAAGTGAAACTGAAGGTGCCGGGCGGATTGACGAGCGACGTGACCGTGATGCCCACCGCGCCGTTGGCGGCTGCGCAATTGCTGAGCGGCACGGCTGCGCCCGCGAGAGTGAAGGTGTTGCTGTTGTTGGCTACGTTGAGCGTGGTGTCGGCGGTGCAGCCGTTGGCGGCTGTGACGGTGACGGTGTAGTTGCCCGCCAGTACGCCCGTGAGGTCCTCGGTGACGGCCATATTCGACCATGCGAAAGTGTAGGGCGTGATGCCACCCGTGACACTCAGGTCAACGGCCCCGTTGCTCGCCCCGCAGATGGAGGCGGTGATGTTGGGGGAAATGTTCGGGTCGGAGGTGTTCTGTACGATGGTGTAAACCGCTGTGGACGTGCAACTTACCCCCAGTGTGGCGGTGACGGTGTAGGTGCCTGTGGCAAGATTGGTTAAATCCTGAGTGGTAGCGGCATTGCTCCACAGGTACTTGTACGTCCCGGTGGGCGCAGCCGTGAGGTCGATGGCACCGTTGCCCGCTACGCAGGAAGTGTTCTCGGTGAGGGCTGCCGTGAGCGTCACTTGGAGGTTGTTGTTGGGTACCACGACGGTGGAGGTGGCGGTGCAGCCGTTGTCGCCTGTCACTGTCACCGTGTAGGTGCCAGCGAGCAGGTTGTTGACGGTTTGAGCGGTGGAGCCGCTGGCGTTGGCCGACCACTTGTATTTGTATGGCGAGATGCCGCCGCTGGCGTTGGCAGTGGCGGTGCCGTTGTTTTGCCCGCAGGTGCTGGGTGTGCTGGAGGCCGACAGGTTGGGCGGCTCGGCGGCGTTGGGTACATCAAACGCCTCGCTTGCGCTGCATGAACCGATGGTGACGGTGATGGTGTAGGTGCCTGCCGTCAGGTTGAGCAGGTCTCTGGTGGTGGCGTTGTTGCTCCATTTGTACTTGAACGGGAAGTTGTTGGGGTCGGTGTCGATGTAGATCACACCGTTGGGCAGGAGGCAAGATGTGTTGGGTTCGATCAAGCCGAAAATGCTGATATTTAGGTCGATGTCGTTGATGATGATGGTGTTTTCGGCAGTACAGCCCAACCCAGTGGTGACGGTGACGGTGTAGGTGCCAGCGAGCAGGTTGCTGAGGTTTTGGGCGGTGGAGTTGGTGTTCCACTTGAATTTGTAGGGCAACGCGCCATTCACCACATCGAGCATGATGCTGCCGTTGGCCAGCCCGCAGTTGGCATCTACGGTTTCAGGGTAAATTTCGGGCAGTTCGCGCTCGTCGGGCACCTCGTAGGTCAAAATCTCGATACAGTTGCCGCCAGCCAGCGCGGTGATGGTGACGGTGTACTCGCCGGGTTGGAGGTTGCTGATGGTTTTGGTGGTGAAGCCGTTGCTCCAAACGACGGTGGCGTTGGCCGGGCTGGTGGTGATCACGATGCGCCCGTTGCCCGGAGGCAAGCAGGACGTGTTGGCTGTGATGTCCGCGTCGGCAGTGATGGGTACCGACTCCTCGTTTACATCCACGAAGCCTACCTCGCTGCAGCCGTTGGCACCCGTCACGGTGACGGTGTAACTGCCCGCCGGGATGTTGATCGGGTCCTGCACGGTGTGGTTGCTCGACCAAGCGTAGGTGTAGGGCTGCGTCGCGCCGCTTACACTGAGGTTGATGCTGCCGTTGCTCAGTCCGCAGCGTGCATCGATGGTGGTGAAGGAAAGTTCGGGCAAGTTTGGCTCATCGGGTACGACAAACTCCTCCGTCTGTACACAGGCTCCGCCCTTGCTGATGGTGACGGTGTAGGTGCCAGGCACCAAGTTGTTGATGGTAGGCGTGGTGGCGTTGGTGTTCCAGAGGTAAGTGTAGGTGCCGCTGGGAGTGACGGTTACGGAGATGCTGCCGTTGCCGTTGGCATTGCAGGTGGTGCTGGCCTGTACGTTGGCGCTGATGTTGAAAGTGGGGTTGTCGTTGTCCACCGTCACATTGAGTTCGGCGGTACAGCCGTTGGCCCCGGTCACCGTCACATCGTAAGTGCCTGATAGAATGTTGTTTAGGTCTTGGGTAGTTTGCCCGTTGGGTGCCCAGATGTAGGTGAACGGCTGTACGCCGCCGCTGACGCTGAGGTTGATGCTGCCGTTGGAAAGTTCGCAGGTGGTATTGATGGTGCTGGCCGAAAGGTTGGGCAGGTTGGGCACGTCAGGCACCTCGAAACTTTGCTCCTGCGTACAAGAGCCGCCTGCGCTGACGGTCACGTTGTAGGTACCCGGCAGCAAGTTGGAAATCGAGGACGTGGTGGCGTTGTTGTAATCCCAA
This sequence comes from Saprospiraceae bacterium, assembly GCA_043718855.1. Lineage (GTDB taxonomy): Bacteria > Bacteroidota > Bacteroidia > Chitinophagales > Saprospiraceae > M3007. The sequence continues at coordinate 2,615 of JAYSUY010000349.1, forward strand.
ATAAACGTGTACGTGCCGCCCGGCGACACGCTGAGCGATATGCTGCCGTTGCCTGTGGTCGGATTGCAGGTCGTGTTGGCTATAATGGTCGGGGTGATGTTGAACGTCGGGTTGTTGTTGTTCACCGTCACCTCGGCGGTGCGGGTGCAGCCATTGGCACCGGTCACGGTGACCGTGTAAGTGCCAGCCGGAATGCTGCCCAAATCTTGAGTTGTTTGCCCATTGGGGTCCCAGATGTAGGTGTAGGGAGCCACGCCGCCGCTGACGCTGAGGTTGATGCTGCCGTTGCTCAGGTCGCAAGTCGTGTTAATTTGCGTAGCACTCAGGTTGGGCAAGTTGGGCAAATCAGGCACCGTGAAAGTCTGCTCCTGTGTGCAGGAGCCGCCCCCGCTGACGGTGACCGTGTAGTCGCCGGGCAGCAAGTTGGAAATCGAGGACGTGGTGGCTCCGTTGTAATCCCAAACGAACGTGTAGGTGCCGCCGGGCGACACGCTCAGCGAGATGCTGCCGTTGCCCGTAGTCGGATTGCAAGTCGTGTTGGTGACGATGGTCGGGGTGATGGTAAATGTCGGGTTGTTGTTCGTCACCGTCACCTCAGCAGTGCGGGTACAGCCGTTGGCACCGGTCACGGTGACTGTGTAAGTGCCCGCGAGGAGGCTGCCCAAATCTTGAGTTGTTTGCCCGTTAGGGTCCCAGATGTAAGTGTAGGGAGCCACGCCGCCGCTCACACTGAGGTTGATGCTGCCGTTGCTCTGGTCGCAAGTCGTGTTGATTTGAGTGCTGCTCAGGTTGGGCTGGTTGGGCAAGTCTGGCACCGTGTAACTCTGCTCCTGTGTGCAGGAGCCGCCCGCGCTCACCGTCACGTTGTAGGTGCCGGGCAGCAAGTTGGAAATCGAGGACGTGGTGGCTCCGTTGTAATCCCAAGCGAACGTGTACGAAGCGTTGGGCAGTACGCTGAGCGAGATGCTGCCGTTGCCTGTGGTCGGATTGCAGGTTGTGTTGGTGACGATGGTAGGCGTGATGGTGAACGGCGGGTTGTTGTTCGTCACCGTCGCTTGAGCCGTTTTGGTGCAACCGTTGGCACCAGTGACGGTGACCGTGTAGGTACCGGCCAGCAGGTTGCTCAAGTCTTCGGTCGTCTGCCCATCAGGTGCCCACTCGAAAGTGTAGGGCGCAACACCGCCAGACACGCTGAGGTTGATGCTGCCGTTGGTCAGGTCGCAGGTGGTATTGACCTGTGTGGTGGTCAAGTTCGGCTGATTCGGCTGGTCGGCCACCGTAAAACTCTGCGTTTGCGTACAGTTACCGCCCGCGCTCACGGTGATGGTGTAAGTGCCAGTAGGCAAGTTGCTGAGGTCCTCGGTAGTCTCTCCGCCGGGTGCCCACTCATAAGTGTAAGTGCCGCCGGGCGCTACGCTGACGTTGATGCTGCCATTGCCAGGTGGGAGACAGGTGGTGGCGGCAACGGTAGTGCCGGTCACCGTAAACGTGATGATGTTGTTGGCCACCGTCGCAGTAGCCGTTTTGGTGCAGCCGTTGTCGTCCGTGATGGTGACGGTGTACGTGCCGCCCGGCACGTTGGCGAGGTCTTGGGTAGTCTCGCCACCAGGCGCCCAGACATAGGTAAATGGCGCATTACCGCCCGTGTGCGAGAGGTTGATGCTGCCGTTGGAAAGCCCGCAGTTGGCTGCTACAGTGGTGGTGCTGGGCACGATACTGACTTGCGTCACCGTCGCAGTACCCGACACCGTGCCTGCGCAGTTGCTTGCGGCACTGGTATTTACGCTTTGCAGCGTGTAGGTGCCGACCTGATTGACGGTGAAGGTGTAGGGATTTTGACTCGTGGTGATGGCGGGCTGGTTTACGCCGTTTCGTCGATAGACGAAAGTCCACGGCCCGGTCCCGGTGAAAGTGACTGTGAGGGTCACAGTGCCAGCAGTGCCTTGACAAAGCACCCCGCTGCCGGAGATGGCTGCCGTCGGCTTGGGGATCACTACTATCGTCTTGCACGACAGGTTGGGATTGCTTAGGCAGGCGTTCGAGGCCTGCACACAGAGCGTGGTCGTACCGGGTGTGTTGCCCCAAGTGATGTTTTTGGACGTAGTGGTGCCGTTGGCTAAGGTGCCCAGGGGCGGGTTGAGTGTCCAGGTATAAATCGTTGCGCCTGATACTGAGGGCGTTGTGTAGTTGGAGGTAGAGCCCACACAAACGGTGTCAGGCCCGGTGATGGCACCTGGGTTGGCCGGCGGCGGCGGCACCGTAGAGCCAGCCAGCACCTGCACTTCGTAGTCGCACACGTCGCCCCCGCAGCCGTCCACCACGAAGTAGTAGGTTGTGCCGATCACAAAGTTGTTGGAAGTCAGGATGAAAGGGTTTTCGGTGCAGGAACACTGCAAATCCATCGGATTTGCAGTGCAGGTACGGTAAATGCCGCCCTGCAACCCCTGGTTGCTGCCCTGACTGGAGCAGTTGCTGGGGGTCACTTCGAGGGTGATGGTGGTGCTGCCAGCCA
>JAYSUY010000350.1:0-5118 GCA_043718855.1 Saprospiraceae bacterium
CGGAACACGAGGTCGGTCTGCACCCCGATTTGCAGGGCTGGCGGTACCGTGGGCGGGGCTTCGAGGAAGGCCGCGTACTCGTGGTCGAGGAAACGGCCCATCCAGCCGGTGTTTACCACCACATCAGAGTCGCTGGCTGAGGCCACGATGTCGTAGGAGCGGAAGTGGCTGTAGTTCGGCTCTGGGTAGCCCACATTGAGCAGTACTTTCATCATGCCGTCTTGCCACATGGGCTGCAAAGCGTTGGTTGCCAGCGGCATACCGTACTCGTTGCTGAGTGCCCAGAGGTTATTTTCCTTGATGGAGATGGTGGGCCGCAGGTTGTAGTACTGCTGGTTGCCGCGTTGGATGACGGTGTTCAGTCCGTCATTTCCGCCATCGAGCCTGATGAGGACAAGGATACGGTCGTTGTCGCCGCCCGCCATTGCTGCCATGAGCGGCGTGGGCTGGAAGGCTTGTAGCGGCAAATTTCCGAGCAAAAAACTGCCCGCACCGATTAAGCCAGAAGTGGAGAGAAAGTCACGGCGTGACCATAGTTGGTGGTCTTGCTCGTGGGCTGTTTCGTTGTCAAGTGTAGCGCCGGGACGCTGAGGAGTATTTTCTTTACACATGGTGTTGCGTTTTTTAAGTCAATTGATACTCCGGCAGCCGCACCAAATAGTACAGCATATTCGTGATCTGGTACGGTGCTTCGGCCCAATACAGATTCCAAGTACCGTCCACAAAATAGTTTTCTGGGATGTTGGCTTTGAAGTAAACGATGGCCGCATTGAGGTGTACAGGTTCGAGCGTTTGCCCCATGAAAAAATCAACAAGGGCTGGCACGATAACTTCTGGCTTGTTGCTTTCGTTGGTGAGACTGATCGCCAAAGCGCGAAGGTTTTCGCGCGTTGGTTCTTTTGCGGCGACCCAGTAGGCGACCACAGAACTGAAATTCCAGCGGCCTGCGAGGGTGCTTTCGTTGATCCAAGCATGGTAGCCCGGCCAGCCTGCTACATTCACGGGATTCATCACCTCCTGTCCTAATTGGCCCGACCAATAAAAAAAAGCGTTCACCCAGTCCGGCTCGATATCGCCCGGAAAGGTGGATTTGGCTGCTTTGAAGATGGTCAACATGGACTCCAGCGGGTTTTTGATGCGGGCGTTGATGAAGGATTCCTCAAAAAAATGTTCGCTTTTGAGCAGTTGTTTCAACACGAGCATCAATTCCCAGTTTCCATCGCGGAAGGTCGTCGCTAACCCATCAAGTACCTGCGGATCGGGGTGTTGATAGACGAAATGCTTGTACAGTTTTCCCGTAATGTACTCGGATACCTGCTCTGCCCGCTCACCGAAAACAAGGTTGTGGGCGGTAGTGAAACCGTAGTTGCTGGTTTTGCCAAAAATGGTTTTGTCGCCAGTATCATGCAGCGCGGGGTCGTAGTAGGCCGGGGTGCAGAGGTAATCTTTGGCTTGCCAGCCCGTGAGAGCACGGGCCATTTCCACGATGTCGGCCTGGGTGTAGCCGTTGCTTTCGCCCATCGTGAAGAGTTCCATCAGTTCGCGGGCATAGTTCTCGTTAGGCTGCCCCACCACGTTGAGGTTGCCGTTGAGGTAGGAGAGCATCGCCGGGTTTTTGCCTATCTCGCGGGCGAAAACCCGGAAGTTGCCAAAGGCATACTCGTGCAGCATGGAGTAATAACTCCACATGTAGGAGTTGCACTGGTACACGTTGAGCGCGGTAACGAAGTGATTGTGCCAAAAAAGGGCCATTTTGGCTCGTATACCCTCTCCGATCATATCCGTAAACCACCGTTCGCGCAGCTCACGACGGTGTACCTCGATGAGGTTCTGATTGCCGTCATAGTCCGCCAGCGTGTAGCCCGCCCAGAATGGCGGCGCAGGGATGTCAAGGCCAGCAGCCTCGTCTAATAGTTTGTCTATCAATGCTGTGGGGCCGAGCGCAAGACCCTGTTGAATTTTCTCCAAATTGGCCCCAAAGCCCAGTCGACGATAGACATGGGCCACCCTGCGGGCGTTCCAAGGCTTGGCAGCAGAGGGCACATAAGGCGCAAGCGGGTCACCACCGGGTGGTGGCGAAGGAGCAAAAACAACCTGACTCAGGGATTCTCGGTCAGTATGGTCGGCGTGTGCAGGCATGACGCAGCGGATAACTTTGATGAAGGAAGTATGTCGGTATTTCGGGTAGCAAGTTCCAGAGAAAATCTGAACGGCGTGTGTTAAAAAATGTTTACGTCGCCGATGTACAAAAAAAGAGACGCGACGCTGAGGCTCCAAAGCCCCAGTGTCGCGCCTGAATGATGGTTAGTCCTGCTTTTGTCTTGCCCCTCGCCCCTCTCAAATCCCAGCCTCTTTCATCATCTGCTTCATAATTTGCTTCACTTGGCTCGAAAACTCTTTTTCGAGTATCCAGTGGCCGTAGTTGCGCTCTTTTTTCAGCACTTCAAGCACTGGCTGCCCAACGTATTTCCCAAAATTGAACACCACCGTGCCGTCGTTTTGTACTTTCAATTTTTGCGTAGCGTCCAAAAAATTGAGGTCGTTCGTGAACTCGTGCAATGCCTGAATATCATTTTTGACGGGCGCGGGTATCACTTTGCCGTCTTCGTCAAGCAGGTCTTTTCCTTCGTACATCGCCAACTGACCGTAGAACACATCCACCGTTGCCTTCACATCGGCCAGCGCGTCGTGCGCGTCCACCAATTCCTTTTGGCAATACAGCCGGTATGCGGCTTTGAGGGTGCGCGGCTCCATTTTGTAAAAAATGCGCTGCATATCCAGCAGTCTGCGCTTGCTCACGTCAAATTCCATCTCCACTCGCGCGAACTCTTCCATCAACATCGGTACATCGAAGCGGTTGGAGTTATAGCCTGCGAGGTCGGCATTGCCAATGAAATCCCAGATTTTTTGGGCCAGTTGGCGGAAACTGGGCTTGTTGGCCAAATCCTTCGGCGTGATGCCGTGTATAGCCATCGACTCCTCAGAAATCGGGATGCCAGGGTTGATGAGCGTAGAAAATTCTTCCGGCGGCTGGCCGTCCTTGCGGAGTTTGATCATCGCCAACTGCACGATGCGGTCGCGGATGACATTGAGGCCAGTCGTTTCGACATCAAAAAAAACGATGTCGCGGTCTAAGTTTAAAGTCATGTGTGGGAGAGGTGCTGTCAAGGAGCCGTGAAAGGATTGATCATGTAGAGACCAGCAATATTTTTGAAATCATCCTCATTTCTGGTCAGCAGCGTCAGGCTGTTGACCATTGCTGTGGCTGCGATGAGCGCATCTCCGAGTTTGATTTTGTGTGACTTGCGAATGTCAATGGCTTGGTCAGCCACTGCGTCAGAGAGTGGCAGTACAACGGAGTCTTCGACAAATTGCCTAGCCTTCCCCTCATCGGTAGCAACAGCAAATGCGAATCCCAGAAGTTCTACGCGGGAGATAAGTGATATGAAACAGCCATCATTTAGGACTGGAGTCAAGAAGCGGACGGCATTTTCAGGCAAGGCACCGTTGAGCGTGTAAATGGCGATATTCGTGTCTACCAAGTATCCCTTTCCCATTCGTCTCGGAGTTTTTTAAGTTGAATTTCTAACTCTTGGACAGTCATTTTGTGGTGCATAGCACCGAAATGCCGCTCAAAGAAAGTGCGGCTTGCTACGGCAGCAACTGTTTGAGAATTGGCCTCAATCACTTTTGCGGAAGAGAGCAACTTCACGTACTGGAGCAGTAGTTGAAGTTCAGTCGGATTTTTTACTTCCAGAACAACTTGCATGGCGACCAGATTTTTTTACAAAGATAGGCATTTCACTTCTGCTGCTCTTCGTTGTCCAGCAGGTTCTCATCCAGCAGTCCTCGCTTTCTTGCTTCCTCACCGTAGCCATGCAGTTGAATCGGCTTTTGGGCCGCTTTTTTCATCCTGATGTTGAGCATTTCGGTGAAAAGCGAGAAGAAAATGGCAAAGTACAAGTAGCCTTTCGGCACTGCGCCTTCGGTGAAATGCCCCAAGTGTGCGGCCTCCGCGATGAGCGAAAAACCGATGAGCAGCAGGAACGACAGGCCCAACATCTGGACCGTTGGGTGGTCGTTGACGAACTTGCTGACCGGGCCAGAAAAGATCATCATCACCAGCACCGAGACCACCACTGCGATGATCATCACCTCAAGACTGTTGGGGATGCCGTTGGCGATACCTACTGCCGTAAGGATGGAGTCGAAGGAGAAAACGATGTTGATGAGTGCGATTTGTATGATGACCTGATTGAGTGCTGCCTTGCCAGCACCCACTTTCGGATCATCGCTGGCTTCTTCACCCTCCAACTTGTGGTGGATTTCGGAAGTCGCTTTGTACAACAGAAAGAGGCCGCCGATCAGCAGGATGATGCCCTGCCCCGTGAGGCCGCCATGCAGCCCCAGAAAATCAATGTGGATCAGTTCCGTGTTCATCCCGATGACCCAGGTGATGCCAAACAGCAGCACGATCCGCAGTGCCATCGCCAATAACAAGCCAATGTTGCGGGCTTGCGGCTGCTGTTCGGGCGGGAGTTTGGAGGAGATGATGGAAAGAAAAATGATGTTGTCTACCCCCAGCACGATTTCTAAAAACGTGAGGGTCAGGAGGCTTACAAGCGTTTCGGGAGTGAAAAACTCTTGCAACGAGAAAAGGAGCATAGTCAGGATGTGTTTTTTTCGAGGGCAATGTTACGGCGTTCTCCTCGCTTGGCCGAACGTTCGCTGGCCGACAATTCCCTGATTTCGGAATACGCAGCATGCAAGTGCGACTAATCGCGCCTTACTTTTGCCGGACACTTGTCGCACAAAATCTTCATTCCATGTGTGCCTCGTATGTTTTAAAACTGCCCAAAACTCCCGCCAACCGTTTTTCGTCCGTCCAAACAAAAATTTTCACAACATGAACAAACTACAATTTTTACTCGCCTTCGTACTGGCCGCTACCACTCTTTCCGCCCAGCAGCCGGTGAAAAAGTATGTGCTCATCGAGCATTTTACCAACTCACACTGCGGCATTTGCGCCAGCCGAAATCCCGCATTTTTCGACCTCATCGCCCTGCCACAGAATGCTTCGGAGGTCCACCATCTGGCTGTTCACCCAAATTTCCCCTA
>JAYSUY010000036.1:0-6734 GCA_043718855.1 Saprospiraceae bacterium
GTTCAGGTCGTCGAGGTCGTCGTGATCGAGTTTATTCACCCGAATGGCTTCGAGCAGGCGCAGGAAGTGCCGCGACTCTTGGCGGTACACCTTCCGCAGTTCGAGCATATCGAGTTCAAAATCAGGGTCTTGAAAAATTTTAGCCGAAAAAAAGTAAGGCGTGTCGTAGTAGTCGGAAAAGTAGGCTTGCTCTACGGGATCATTGGTGACCACTGGCGGCAGTTGGAAAAGATCGCCAAAAATGACCAACTGCACTCCGCCAAAAGGCCGATAATTCTCCCGGTTGACCCGCAGGAACTTGTCTATCCCATCCAGCATATCGGCCCGCACCATCGAGATTTCGTCAATGATGAGTACCTCCAAGTTTTGGTAAATGCGCAGCAAGTCCTTGCGGGTGCTTTTTCGGGTGGCTTCGTGGGCGGTGAGGATGCGCGGCGGAAAGCCGAAAAACGAGTGGATGGTTTGGCCCTGCACGTTGAGCGCGGCCACGCCGGTGGGCGCCAGCACGGCCACTTTTTTCTTCGTGGTGTTGCGGAAGAGTTGGAGCAGCGTGCTTTTGCCCGTACCCGCCCGCCCGGTCACGAACAGGCTGCGCTCCGTGCTTTCGAGCGTATCGAGCGCGTACTGGAAATCGTCGGAAAGGGTGAGCGGAGCGGAGAGCATCGGGATAGTTTGAAGTTTGAGGTTTGAAATTTGAAGTTAGGCTTCGGGCTGGAGATTTCGAAGAGGGGAAAGGGGGGCTCTTCGGAGGCTTAGCAGTTTCCTTGTACGCCCGACTATAAAATCCAAGCCCGAAGCCCAACTTCAAACTTCAAACCTCAAACTCTCAAACTTGCCTACTTCACGACGGGTTTCCCCTTCGCCTTCCAAGCCGTCATGCCGCCCTCGAGGTCGATCACATTTTTGAAGCCCATTTCGGTGAGTTTGGCTGCTGCCTTGCCGCTGCGCCCACCTACTGCGCAGTACACCATGAGGGGTTTTTCTTTATCCAAACGGGCGAGTTGTTGCGCAAAATCTGCGTCGTGGGAGTTGATGTTGACGGCCCCGGCGATGTAGCCGCTGCGGTACTCGTCGGGGGTACGCACATCCACAAGTTGCACGTTTTGAGCGGCTTGTAGGGCGGCTTGGTAAGCATCGGGAGCCAGTTTGTTCTGCGCTACAGTCTCGCAGGCAGTGAGCAGCAGCGAGCAGAGCAGCGCGAGGCAGAGGGAAAATTTGTACATAGCAAAAGCGTGATTTGGTCGGCAAGGTAGGGAGAATGTTCCGGCGCGGCTGGTGTTGCGGTGCGGTGCCATTTGCTCAGCGATGCTAGGTGTGACAATTTGGAGTGTACCTTTTGAAAGAAGTTGATTCACGCTAAATACCCCAACACAAATGTCTCGCAAAGGCGTAGAGGCGCAAAGTTTTGATTTTTAATGCTCTGTGCAGATAACCTAAACTAATTTTAGCGAGCTACTTAGCGGGTTGAACTCACTTCCCGGCAGCCAGCAGGTACAGCACCGCCATGCGCACCGCCACCCCGTTCTCCACCTGTTGCAGGATGATGCTGTGCGGGCTGTCGGCCACATCGGAGGTGATCTCCACGCCCCGGTTGATGGGGCCGGGGTGCATCACCACAATTTCGCGGTCCAGATCGAGCAGCATCTGGCGCGTGATGCCGAAGTACTGGTGGTACTCGCGCAGGCTGGGGAAAAACTTAATGTCCTGACGTTCCAGTTGAATGCGCAGCACATTGGCCACATCGCACCAGCGGAGGGTGTCGCGTACATCATGGCTCACCTCCACACCCAGTTGGGCGTAGTGCTTTGGGATGAGCGTAGGCGGACCGCATACGCGCACCTTCGCGCCTAATTTCAGCAGACAAAAAACGTTGCTCAGGGCCACCCGGCTGTGCAGGATATCGCCGATGATGGCGACGCGCTTGCCCGCCACATCGCCCAGTTTTTCCCTGATGGAAAATGCGTCGAGCAGCGCCTGCGTGGGGTGTTCGTGCGTGCCGTCGCCAGCGTTGATGATGTTGGCCGGGATGCGCTCGGCGAGGTACACACAAGCGCCGGGCGCGGGGTGGCGCATCACCACCATGTCCACTTTCATCGCCAGGATGTTGTTCACCGTGTCGAGCAGGGTTTCGCCCTTGCTGACGCTGCTGCTGCTGGCGGCAAAGTTCACGGTATCGGCGCTCAGGCGGCGCTCAGCCAACTCGAAGGAAACGCGGGTGCGGGTGCTGCTTTCAAAAAACAGGTTGGCCACCGTGATGTCGCGCAGGCTCGGCACCTTTTTGATGGGCCGGTTGATGACTTCCTTGAAATTATCCGCCGTTTCGAAGATGAGCCGGATGTCATCTTCGGTGATGTTCTTGATGCCGATGAGGTGGCGGGTGGAGAGCATTCTCAATTTACCTTTTGTTTTGTTCTGCCACTATGATTTGAGCAATGTACGCTTTGATTTCGGGGATCCTGTTTTTAGCCACATCCCAGACAATCATGTAGTTGACTCCCATATAGTTGTGTATCAGCTTGTCGCGTAGCCCAGCAAGGCTCCTCCACGGCACCTGATCCCACTCCACTCTCAGATCATCAGAAATTTGCTTGGTAGCTTCTCCGATGATCTCCAAACTTCTAACGACCGCCCTTTTGAGGGTCTCATCTTTCATGAGGTCGTCCATGCTCATGTCGGCGGTTATTGCAGCCATGAGGTACTCGCATTCGTCGTGGATGTGGCGCAGGTACTCAAGGGGTAATTTTGACATACTCTATCTCTTTTAGGATGTACGGGCCGATGTAAGGGCTGAGTCCTCTCAGGGTTACGACATCCACTTTTTCGCCCTTGAAAAGGTTGTCAAAAAGGGTGCAGATGGCGATGAAGTTGTCGAATGTTTCTGCACCGTCTTCAAAGTCAATCAAAATGTCAATGTCGCTCCCTTCTCGTTGCTGCTCACGCACATACGAGCCGAATAGCCCAACCTTGCTGATGCCGTATCGTCGCATGAGCAGGTTTTGGCCCTGAATCGTCTGGATAACTTTTTCTTTTTTTAGCATAACGAGCGGGTGAAGGGCTATTTTCGGTCAAAAAGCAAAATCTCATCTTCGCCATGAATCTCCTGCCAGCGCACCCGGATGTAGGCTTCGTCCAGTGCATCCACGCTGATGCCGACGTAATCGGGCTGGATGGGCAATTGGCGGTTGAAGCGGCGATCTACCAGCACCAGCAACTCCACCGCATCGGGGCGGCCGTAGTGTTGCAAGGCAGCGAGCGCGGCTTGGATGGTACGCCCGGTGTACAGCACGTCGTCCACGAGCAGCACTTTTTTTCCGGCTACAAGGAAATTGATCTCGTTGGGATGCGGGGCCAGCGGGCCGCCTTCGTGGAGGCGGAAGTCGTCGCGGTAAAACGTGATGTCCAACTTGCCGTACTCAATCTGCTGACTTCCAGTCAGTTCTTGTAGGCGAGTGTAAATCCGAGTGGCGAGCAAGGTGCCTTTGGGCTGGATGCCGACGATGCAGGCATTGGAGAAATCGCCCCAGTCTTCCAGCAATTGGTGACAGAGCCGCTCCAGGGTGAGGGCGAAGCGTTCGCGGGTGACGAGCGTTTTTCCAGTGGGTGCTTGCATGGCGGCAAAGGTAAAAATAGCACCTCCCAATTTGCTTTTTCAGGGGTTATCTTTGCCCAAAATTACTCAAAACTATGTCCACAGTTCTGCTCAAAGGCAACATCCTAAACTTTGTCGCTCACATTGAGGATGAAAGCCTGCTGCGAGAAATCCTTGAATTCTGCTTTTCAAAAATCAAGCAGGAATATCCGCCTGACGGTATGCCGCCTGAAATTTTGGCTGAACTGAAAGAAGCACTGCAACGCAGCTACGACGGAAACAACCTCATCCCGCATGAAGCGGTCAAACAAGAACGCGCCCAATGGAGCCATGAAAATTGATATGCACACCCACATCCTCCCGGAGCGGCTGCCCAACTTCGCGGAAAAATTCGGCTACGGCGACTTCATACACCTCGAACACCGCCGCGAGGGCTTCGCCGACATGATGAAGGGCGGCGTGTTTTTTCGGGAAATAGCCCGCAACTGCTGGGATCCGCAGGTGCGCATCCCGGAATACCAGATGTACCGCACGCCGGTGCAGGTGGTGTGTACCATCCCGGTCATGTTTTCTTACTGGGCCCAACCCGCCGACTGTCTGGAACTCTCCATGTTCCTCAACGACCACTTGGCGGGTATCGTGGACGATTTCCCCGAACACTACATCGCGCTCGGTACCCTGCCGATGCAGGACACCAATCTGGCCATCAAAGAGTTGCACCGGTTGAAAGACCTCGGTTTTCCTGGCATTCAGATCGGCTCCAACGTGAACCAACTGAACTTGGGAGAGCCGCAGTTTTTCCCCATTTTCGAGGCTTGCCATGCGCTCGACATGGCGGTGTTCGTGCATCCCTGGGAGATGATGGGAGAGGCCGACATGAAAAAATACTGGCTGCCCTGGCTCGTCGGGATGCCCGCCGAAACCACGCGGGCCATTTGCTCCCTGATTTTCAGCGGGGTGATGGAGCGGCTGCCCGACCTGCGGTTCTGCTTCGCCCACGCGGGCGGGTCGTTTGTGCCTACGCTGGGGCGCATTCAGCACGGCTTCAACTGCCGCCCCGATCTGGTGGCACTGGACAACTCCGTGTCGCCCACCGACTATCTGGGCCGCTTTTGGGTGGACTCGGCCACACACGACCCACAACTGTTCCGCTACATTCTGGATGCCGTCGGCGAGGACAAAATGTGCCTCGGCTCAGACTACCCATTCCCGCTCGGCGACTTGGAGATCGGGCGGTTCATCGAAGAAATGCACCTGCCGAAGCCGGTGGAGGAAAAGATTTTTTACAAAAACGCGCTGGTGTGGCTGCACGGGGGGTAGCCCCAAAAAAAGCCGCCCGGTGTTTTGCAACACCGGGCGGCAACGAAAATGATCTTCTTCTTTTTAAAAGAGGCTACAACTTGGTCACTATCAGGCGCTTCGTTGTCATTCTTCCTTCCGCCTGTAGCGTCACGAAGTACACGCCTGCGGCAAATTTTTCTCCTGAAACATCCAGCGTGACGGTCGGCTGCTGATCTGCCACTGATTGTTGCCACACCATGCGGCCTTGCGCATCGAACACCGTCAGTTCGCCCCCCTTTCCGCTTACGCCTTCCACCATCACCTGCACCTCGGTCGTCGCCGGGTTAGGAGCCAAGGTGAACGATAAACGAGCAAGTATGAACGATGCCTCGCTCGCACTCTGCTCGTTCATAGTTCCTCGTTCATGGTTCATCGTTTCCGGTGCCGTCCCACAACTCACCGTCACCGTAAACGCGCAAGTCTGGGTCAGTCCACTGTTGTCAGTAGCCCGCCACACATTGGTCGTTACACCTTGCGAGAAATTAGCCCCACTCGCCAGACCGCTCAGCAGGATGTTGGAGGCTATACCACAATTGTCTGTTGCAGTGGGATTTGCATACGCTACCACCGCATTGCAGGATGGGCCACTGCCCGTCACCGCGATGTTGCTGGGGCAAGTGATCGTCGGCAACTGCGCGTCTGTCACCGTCACCGTGAACGAGCAAATTTTGGTCAAGCCAACACCGTCTGTAGCCTTCCACACCACTGTGCTGCTGCCCTTCGGGAAAGCCGAGCCGCTCGCTAAACCGCTTTGTTTCACCACCGTAGGCGGCGGTGTACAGTTGTCAGCAGCCGTCGGCATGGCGTAAGTCACTGCTGCCGTACACTGGTTGGCATCTGTGCTGACGCTCTGGCTGGACGGGCAAAGCGTGAAGGTCGGCACCTGCGTGTCGTTCACCGTGACGCGGAACGAGCAGGTTTTGGTCAAGCCTACCGCGTCAGTCGCCCGCCACACTACCGTCGTTTGGCCCTTCGGGAAAGCAGAACCGCTGATGAGGCCGCTTTGGATGGCTACGCTGCCACCCGCGCAGTTATCTGTAAATGTGGGGTTTGTGTAGTTTACTACTGCCGTGCAGAGGCTCGCGTCGGTATTGCGCACCTGATTGCCGGGGCAAGCGATGGTGGGTGCTTGAGCATCATTCACCGTGACGGTGAAGGTGCATCGATGGGTCAAGTTGACTGCATCGGTGGCTTGCCAGATCACCGAGGTGGTACCTTTCTGGAAAGTGGAACCGCTTAGCCCGCCGCTGATGTGGTCAATCCCGGCACCTGTGCAGTTGTCCGAGTAGGTCGGGTTGGGGTAGGTCACAGCCGCCGTGCATTGGCCTGCATCGGTGTTTTTTACAATGTTGGCTGGGCAAGTGATGCTGGGGGCCTGGCCATCGGTGACGGTGACGATGAAGTTGCACACCGAGGAGTTGCCAGCCAAGTCGGTGGCTTGCCAGTTCACCGTGTGGGTGCCTGTGGGGAAAGCCGTTCCGCTGGCCTGTCCGTTGGTGCGGGTCAGATACACACCGGCACAGTTGTCTGAAAATGTGGGATTTGCGTAGGTAGCCACCGCACTGCACTGGCTAGGGTCAGTGGTTTTGGCGATGTTGCCGGGGCACACGATGCTGGGCAGTTGGCCATCCGTCACCGTGACCGTGAATGAACAAATAGCGGTCAGTCCTGCCACATCTGTGACTTGCCAGTTCACCACGTTGGTGCCCGTCGGGAAAGCCGTGCCGCTGGGCAGACCGTTGGTCTGGGTGAGCGTGTACGAGCAGTTGTCGCTGGCTGTGACGGTGTACGTCGTCACCGCGCT